>JAFXQD010000007.1 GCA_017527365.1 Oscillibacter sp. | reverse complement strand
GCGCCTGTTCGACATGGACGTGCTGTCGCCGGACGGCGTAAAGCTGGAGCGCGAGCGCCCGCGCCGCTGTCTGATTTGCGGCGGGGAGGCGAAAGCCTGCGCGAGCCGGCGCGTGCACGGCGTCGCCGAACTGCAAGCCAAAACCCGCGCCATACTCGAAAGCGCGGTAACGGATTACGACGCGGAGACCGTCGGGAATCTGGCTTGCCGCGCCCTGTTATACGAAGTCTGCGCGACGCCGAAGCCGGGGCTTGTCGACCGAGACAACAACGGCAGTCACAAGGACATGGACATCTATGCTTTTATGCGGAGCGCGGCGGCGCTGTCGCCGTACTTTGCGGACTGCGCCCGCACCGGACGGCAAACCGCCGCGCAGTCGGCGCGGGAGACGTTCGGCAAACTGCGCCTTGCGGGGAAAATGGCGGAAATCGCCATGCTTTCCGCGACGGGCGGCGTCAATACGCATAAGGGCGCGATATTCTCCATGGGCTTAGTCTGCGGGGCGGCGGGGCGTCTGGACAGGGAGCTATGGCGCAACCCCGAAAGGGTTTTGTCGGAGGCGGCGGAAATCGCAAAGGGGCTTTCCGGACAGGATTTTTCGTCCCTGACGGCGCAAACCGCCGACACCAACGGGAAACGGCTCTACGTCGCGCACGGGATAACGGGCGTGCGCGGGGAGGCGGAGGCGGGATTCCCGGCGGTTCTAAAATACGGCCTGCCCGCGCTGGACGACGGCCTTGCAACAGGCAAATCGCCCGACGAGGCGGGCGCCGCCGCGCTTCTGGCGGTACTGGCGCATACGGTTGACACAAACATGATAGCGCGGAGCGACGCGGCGACGCAACGCGAGATTTCGTCGCGGCTGTCGCGGCTGTTGGAGGAAAACCCATACCCGGACGCGGCGACGCTCAAAGCGTTAGACCGCGAGTTTATAGAGCGCAACCTGTCGCCGGGCGGGAGCGCCGACTTGCTGTCGCTGTGCTGGATGTTGCGCTTTTTGCGGGAGGAATCGTAATGGCATACGCTATTTCGGAAGTGCGCCCCACGGACAAACGCGCCCTTGCGCAAGTAGACGCGCTTCTTTCGCGGGAGGGCATCCGCCGCGACAACAGCCTTGACTATACCTGTATTATGTATGACGACGACTGGAACGCGATAGCCACGGGCAGTTGTTTCGGGAACACGCTCCGATGTTTCGCGGTCGGCGCGGAACATCAGGGGGAGGGACTTCTTAACGAGATTGTCACGCATTTAACGGGCGTACAGGCGGCGCGGGGAAATTTTCACCTGTTCCTGTACACGAAACCCGACGCCGCGAAATTTTTCGCGGATTTGGGATTCCATGAAATCGCCCGCGTTCCCGGAACGCTCGTATTCATGGAGAATCGGCGCGACGGCTTCGCCGGGTATCTGCGGGCGTTGGAAAAGACAAGGCGTCCGGGCAAATCGGCGGCGGTCGTCATGAACGCCAACCCGTTTACGCTTGGACACCGTTTCCTTGCGGAAACCGCGTCCGCCGCCTGCGACACGCTTCACTTGTTCATGGTCAGCGAGGACGCCAGCCTTGTGCCCTACGCCGTGCGCAAGCGCCTGATTGAGGCGGGCACGGCGGATTTGCAAAACGTCGTACCGCACGACAGCGGCGCGTACATCGTCAGCAACGCGACGTTCCCCAGCTACTTTTTGAAGGACGAGGCCGCCGTCATAAAGGGGCAGGCGCGGCTTGACCTGCAAGTGTTCGCAAAAATCGCCGCCGCGCTTGGCGTGACGGCGCGTTATGTCGGGGAGGAGCCGCACAGCCAAGTGACGGGGCTTTACAACCAAATCATGAAGGCGGAGTTGCCGAAAGCGGGGGTTGAGTGCGTTGTGTTGCCGCGCAAGGAATGCGGCGGGGCGGCGATTAGCGCGAGCGCGGCGCGGCAGTGCATAAAAAGCGGCGATTTCGACGCGTTGCGGGAGCTTGTCCCGCCGACGACATACGCCTACTTTACAAGCGCGGAAGCCGCGCCCGTGATAGAGCGTATCCGCCGCGCCGCCGACGTTGCGCACTATTGATTGTCGGCGGGTTCTCTACGCGTGACGCGGGTAATATGGTCAAACGCCAAGGGGTGAATTTTCGTTGTTTTCGGAATGCTGACACTTGTCAGGTTGTCGCAAAAACTAAAAGCCATACATTCAATGTAGGTCACACTGTCGGGAATGCTGACGCTTGTTAGGTTTTTACAATCCAAGAAAGCGGTGCATCCAATGGTTGTAACGCCATTTTGAATCTCTATATGGGAAATTTTTTCGCGTACCATCTCCCACGGGCGATAGTGCTGTGTTTCTTGTTCGTCTACGTTGAAAAACTTATCATCTAATTCGTAATCCCACATAGGTCCAATCCCAGCAATCGACAGGAGACCGTTTTCATCTAATATATATGCTACATGGTTGCCGCACTGACCACTCCCGATAATCTTCACGAGCGGTATTTGTGGTTGTGTTATAATGGATAGCGGTTGCGTTTTGTCTAAAGCGTCTGCAATCGCGTTGACAAGTTTGCCTGTCTGCGCGGTTTCGGGCGTATCCCCGCCATAGGGAATGTTGATATGACCAAAATAAAACCGCAAGGTCTTGTTTTTTTCAAAATTCCCCACCTGAAACGGAAACAGCGCGATATGTTTCTCTCCGTATGCCCATTGTATTTCACTGCGCACATAGGAATTTCGTTTCTTGGAATCCTCGTTGGCTTGCTCGTCCCAAAGGAATAGAAAAACCTTGCAACGTTCGATTTCCGTCACAGTGCGTTCAATGAAATCGACGGGCGCGGCGTTTTTCGTATCGTACCAACAGGTGACGCCCCGGCTTTCGAGCTCCCCGGCAATCCGGCGCACTAACGCCGACGCCCCTTCCGACCTGTGATAGCTGATGAACACGTCCGCCACGTTACGCGCCCCCTTTCACGCTTCGCCGCCCATAGCATACCACGTTTTCCCCGCCGTGTCTATCGCTTTTTCGATAAAACTCCCCGTCCGACGCGTCGGCGCCGGGCGGGGCTTTCTTACACGTTGAAGCGGAAATAAATCATGTCGCCGTCCTGTACCACGTACTCCTTGCCCTCGCTGCGCAACAGCCCCTTTTCCTTCGCCGCCGCCACGCTCCCGCAACGCTTGAAGTCCTCCCACGCTATCACTTCGGCGCGGATAAAGCCGCGCTGGATGTCCGTATGGATTTTTCCCGCCGCGTCCGGGGCTTTCGTGCCCTTGCGGATTGTCCACGCCCGGCACTCGTCCTTGCCGTAGGTCAGGAAGGAAATTAAGCCCAAAAGGTCATAGGCGCGCTGAATCAGGCGGTCAAGCCCGGATTCTTTCAAGCCGAGTTCCTCCAGAAAGAGCGCCCTTTCCGCTTCCTCCAACCCGGCGATGTCCTCCTCTAATTTCGCGCAAATCGGCAGGACTTGGTTTCCCTCCGCCTTTGCGATTTCCGCGACCGTCCGATAATAGGCGTTCTCCGAAAGATGGGTGAAGCCGTATTCGTCGGTGTTGGCGGCGTAGATGACGGGTTTGAGCGTGAGCAGATTGGACGCGGCGAGCAAAGCGGCGTCGTCCCCGCCGCACTCGAACGTCCGCGCCGCGTTCCCGGCGTCCAAATGCTTCGCCAGAGCCGCGAACAGTTCGACTTCGTGCGCGTACTTCTTATCGCCCTTCATAGCCCGCGCCGCCTTCTCGACGCGCCGCTGAACCATTTCCAAGTCCGCCATAGCCAGTTCAAGGTTGATAATCTCGATGTCCCGCGCCGGGTCGGGGGCGCTCTCCACGTGTATGACGTTCTCGTCGTCGAAACAGCGCACGACATGCACAATGGCGTCGGTTTCGCGGATGTTGGCAAGGAATTTGTTTCCCAGCCCCTCGCCCCTGCTCGCGCCCCGGACAAGCCCGGCGATGTCCACGAACTCCACGACGGCGGGCGTCTTTTTCAACGGCTCGTAGATTTCCGCCAGCTTGTCAAGCCGCTTGTCGGGCACGGCGACCACGCCCGTGTTGGGCTCGATGGTGCAGAAGGGATAATTCGCGCTGTCGGCTCCGGCGTTGGTGATGGCGTTATAGAGCGTGGACTTGCCCACGTTGGGCAGTCCGACAATGCCTGCTTTCATTTGGAATGTCCTCCCGTTTTTTTGCGACATTGTACCACGTCCTCCCGGAAGGCGCAAGGTTTCTTTTGGCGCAAAGCGCCGCCCCGGCGGGCGCAAATTTCCGGAAATCGCGCCTCCGCCCTTGCAATCAAAACGCCGGTATGCTATGCTTAGGGCATCTCGTTACGACCCCGCAGGAGGATTACAGACAGATGGAACGCAATGGACGCCGCGTCCCGCTTTTGCGGCTCGCGCCCGAAATATGGAAATATCAGGCTTTCACAAAGCTGGTTCTCATAGCGCTTCTTGCGGCAATACGCGCTTGCGCGCTCTTTACGCTTCGTCGGACGACCGGACGCGAACCCGCCGGGGCGGATTATCGGCTCCTTCTGGGCGCTTGGCAGGGCTGGCTGGTAATCGTCCCCGCCCTTATCGCCCTTTCCGTCTGGGTTGCCGTCGATTTAAACGTGAAAGTCCTTTGCGCGGGGAACGCGCTGAACGGCTCGGCGGAATCGCTGTTTGCGACGCTCAAGAAGGCGTTCGCGGCTCTGCCGAAATTCCTAAACGTCTACGGCTTGGGCGTCGTCCTGTACGTAACGCTGATTCCCCCGGCGGCGGGCGCGGGGGCGCTCCTGTTCCTGTCGGGCGGACTGGCGATTTCAAACCAGAAAACGCCGCCGCAGTATTACGCGGCCTACGCCGCGTTCGCGCTGGCGTTTGTCGCGGCGGGCGCGTCCCGCGTGTTCTGCCTGCACGGCGTTCTGCTGGACGGGCTTTCCGTCTGGGATTCGCGCCGCCGCTCCGCCGCCCTGATACGGACGCATTGGAGGCATTTTTTAGGGCAAAACGTTGTTTGCGGGCTTGCCGCGTTCGCGTTCGCCGTCCTTGCGGGAACGTTCTTTTTTATTCTGCCGCTTTCGCTCGGAGCGCAGTTTCTGCCGAACCTGTGCGACGCGACGACGGCGCGTTCCCTGATGATACTGCTTCTCTTTTTGAACGCGGCGATGGTCGGCGCGTTCGCGTTGCTGGCGACGCCGCTTTACTTCGTCCGCATGACCCAACTGTACCGCGAATATCTGGCGGGCGTCCCCGTCGAGATTCCAAGCCGCGTCGCGGAAAAACATCCCCTGCTGGCGGCTCTGGCGGCGCTGTACGTGCTGGAAATCGCGGCGCTGTCCTCGCAGACCGCCCGCAACTTTGACGCGTTTTTCCCCCCGCTGACCGCCGCGCAGATTGTCGCGCACAGGGGCGGCGGGAGCGAAAACGCCGAAAACACCCTCTCCGGGCTGTGGACAGCCGTCGCCCTCGGCGCATACGGCAGCGAAATCGACGTGCAGCGCACGTTAGACGGATATTACGTTATCAATCACGACTCCACCTTTGAGCGCGTCGCCGGGGACGCCCGGACGCTTTGGGAAATGACGCTGGAAGAAATTAAGGCTATCCGCTACCCTGTGCCGACGTTAGAGGAAATGCTGGACGCGGCGAAAGGGCGCATTGTCCTGTTTATCGAGCTGAAAGGCGACACCGCGAACCGGAAAATGTGCGACGACGTTGTCAAAATGATTCGAGAGCGGGGCATGGCCGGCGAAACCGTTCTGCTTTCCTTCAAGCTCAACCTCATCGAATATATCGAAAGACGCTGGCCGGAAATGCGCACCGGATATTTAATCTTCTCCTACGACGAGGCGGCAAGCCTCCCTTGCGACTACGTCGGAATAGAAGAGACGTTCGCCACGCCCGCCGCCATTGACGCCGCGCACAGGCAGGGCAAGAAGGCGTTAGTCTGGACGCCGAACAATCCGGACGCGCAGGAACGCTTCCTCGTGGCCAAGGCGGACGCAATCATCACGGACAACGTAAGCGGGGCGTATGAAGTCCTGAACTGCCTGAACCGGGGGGACGATTTAGGGCGCATTACGTCCGCGCTCCGACCGTAGCGGCATGAAAACAGCCCTTCCCCGGATTGCGGGGAAGGGTTTTCGCGTTGCGCGCCGCGCTTATTGCAGATGTTTCACGTAGCGCTTTTCCTCAAAGTACGCGCTTGTCTCCTTGGCGACGACGCCGGAGAGCGCCAGAAGGGCGATAATGTTCGGCAACGCCATCAGCCCGTTGAAGATGTCGGCGATTGTCCACACGGCTTTCACCGTCATGTAGGGGCCGACGAACACCGCCGCGATATACAGCCAGCGGTAAATTTTGACCGGCTTCATGTCGCCTTTCGTCAGGTATTCCAGACAGCGTTCGGAATAGTAGTCCCAGCCCAAGATTGTGGTGTAGGCGAAGAACACAAGGCACATCATGAGCAGGAACGAGCAGACCTGATTCGGGAACGGGAGCGCCTTCTGGAAAGCGTACATCGTGACTTGCGCGCCCTCCAAGCCGAGTTCCGGACGCCACGCGCCCGTGATGACAATGGAAAGCCCCGTCATGGTGCAGATAACGATAGTGTCGATGAAAGTGCCCGTCATGGTGACAAGCCCCTGACGCACGGCGTCTTTCGTCTGCGCGGCGGCGGCGGCGATAGGCGCCGAGCCAAGCCCCGCCTCGTTTGAGAAAATGCCCCGCGCCACGCCCTTTTGAATCGCCGTGCGGATGGTGATTCCGAGAATGCCGCCCGCGACGGCCTGCGGCGCGAACGCCCCGACGATAATCTGATAGAACGCGCCCGGAATGGCGGGGAGGTTGCACAGCAAAATCAGGACGCCGCAAAGCACGTAAATGACCGCCATAAACGGCACGACAACCTGCGAAACGCTTGCGATACGCTTGATTCCGCCGATAATCACGAGGGCGGCGCAAACGGTGACAATCAGCCCCGCGATAACGGTCGTGACGGTAATGACGGCGGCGCCGTCGCCGGAGCCGATAGTCATCACGACGTGTTTGGCGTCGGGGTCGAAGAAGTTCTGCGCGGCGGTGGTAATGCCGTTAATCTGCGTAATGGTGCCGATTCCCATCAGCCCGGCGATTGTGCCGAACGCCGCGAAGCAGGACGCCAGCCACTTCCAGCTTTTGCCCATGCCCTTTTCGATGTAGTAGAACGGCCCGCCGAGCGCGTGGCCGTCGGCGTCGATTTCGCGGTACTTAATGGCAAGCAAGCCCTCCGCGTATTTCGTCGCCATGCCGAAGAAGGCGGCGACTTCCATCCAGAACAACGCGCCGGGGCCGCCCGCGCATATTGCCGACGCCACGCCGACGATATTGCCCGTGCCGATAGTCGCCGACAGCGCCGTGCACAGCGCCCCGAACGACGTGACTTCCCCGTGTCCGCCCTCCTCGTTCTTGACCATCAGGCGCAGAGCCTTGCCAAGATGAAAGACCTGCAGCAGGCGAATCCGGTACGTGAGCCACACGCCGCAGGCGATAATGAGGACGATGAGCGGGACGCCCCAGACCAAATCGTCCACTTTCAAAAGGAAATCCAACATAACCAAGTCCTCCTATCCAAGACCGGAAGCCCGACCTTGCCCTATACTTTACCACAATGCCGAGGAAAAGTACAGGCTTTTTTCCGTTTTTGCGGCGCGTTTTTTGCGGCGCGGGATTTTTGCGCTTTTTATTGAAGTCAGTATAAATTTTTCGCGGGATTTTCAGTATTTCCCACAAAACCAATTCGACGCAAATACGCCCCCCTGTTCCGCAAATTTATGATAGACAATCGGCGTCGGACGCGCTATAATCAAAAGAAAGTACGGCAAGAAGCGGGGCGGCGCCCGCCGCCGCGTTAAGGAGGAAGTATGACGCTGGACAAAATCTATCAGGCCGCGTACACGCTCAAGGGCGTGGCGCGGAAAACCGACCTGCTTTACGCGCAGAATCTCCGGCACGACGCGCAAATCTACCTGAAAACGGAAAACCTGCAAGTGACGGGCAGTTTCAAGCTCCGTGGTGCCTACAACAAAATCGCGTCGCTGACGCCCGAACAGCGGGCGGCGGGAATCTTAGCCTGTTCCGCCGGGAACCACGCGCAGGGCGTGGCGCTGTCCGCCACGAAAATCGGCGCGCACAGCATTGTTTGTATGCCCGACGGCGCCCCCATCAGCAAAGTGGAGGCGACAAAGCGCCTTGGCGCGGAAGTGCGCCTCGTCCCCGGCGCCTACGACGAGGCTTACGAGTACGCCTGCAAACTGCAAAAGGAGACCGGCGCGACGTTCATCCACCCGTTCAACGACGAGCTTGTCATGGCGGGGCAGGGCACGATTGGGCTTGAAATCCTCGACCAGTTGCCGGACGTGGAGGCGGTCATTGTGCCCGTGGGCGGCGGCGGGCTTCTGGCGGGCGTCGCGTTCGCCATCAAGAACCTGAACCCGAAAATAAAAGTCTACGGCGTGCAGGCGGAGAACGCGCCGAGCATGGTTCGCAGTTTCCGGGAGGACGGCATTATCACGCTTGACGCCGTGGCGACGTTCGCCGACGGAATCGCGGTTAAGACCCCCGGCGACTTGACTTACGCTATGGCGAAGCAGTACGCGGACGAAATGGTGTCGGTATCGGAGGACGAAATCGCGGCGGCGATACTCGCCCTTATCGAACAGCAGAAGCTCATCGCCGAGGGCGCGGGCGCGGTGAGCGTGGCGGCGGCGATGTTCCGCAAAGTCCCCATTGAGGGAAAGAAGGCGGTCTGTCTGGTGTCGGGCGGCAATATCGACGTAAACATTTTGTCCCGCGTCATCACTCGCGGGCTTGTCATGGGCGGGCGCAACAGCGTGTTGCAAATCGCGCTAGAGGACAAGCCCGGACAGCTTGTCGGCGTGAGCAAAATCATCTCCGACTGCGGCGCGAACGTCGTTTCCGTTCACCATGAGCGCTCCGACGCGAATATGGCGATTTCCAGTTGCTTCCTGAAAATCGGCATGGAGACGCGGGACTTTGAGCAAATCAAGACCATTAAGGAGGAGCTTACCAAAGCGGGATTCCGCATCATGACAGACCGCATTCAGGAAATGCAATAACGAGGAGGCTGTGACATGAAAGCGATTTACACGCCGGACGCCCCGGAAGCGGTGGGGCCGTACTCGCAGGCGATTGTTTCGGGCGGCATGGTTTACACGTCCGGGCAGATTCCCCTTGACCCCGCGACCGGGGCAATGGCAGAAGGCGGCATTGAGGAACAGGCCGTGCGGATTATGGAGAATCTCGGCGCCGTGCTCCGTGCGGCGGGCTCCGACTTCCGGCACGCCGTGAAGGTCAACTGCTACCTCAGCGACATGTCGCTTTTCGCCGACTTCAACGCCGTTTACGCCCGCTACTTTACGACCAAGCCCGCCCGCAGTTGCGTGGCGGTCAAGGAACTGCCCAAGGGCGCGTTGGCGGAAGTGGAAGTTGTCGCCGAACTCGCGGCGGGGCGCGTTGTGAAACTGTGAGGCGCGGCATGACGGAAAAGGAAAAAATGCTAAACGGGGAGCTGTACGACCCCGCCGACGCGGAGCTCATAGCGTTGCGGGAGAAGTCCGCCCGGCTGTGCAAGGCGTACAACGACGCGACCGACGCCGAACCGGACAGGCGCAACGCGATTCTTGACGAGCTGGGCGTCAAGCGCGGGGCGGAAGCCTATATTCGCGGCCCCGCGCAGTTTGACTACGGCTGTTTTACGTCGATTGGCGAAAACTCGTTTGCCAACTTCAATTTTACCTGTCTGGACTGCGCCCCGGTGGACATCGGCGCAAACGTGCTCATGGGCCCGAACGTCTCCATACTCACGCCCGCGCACCCCATGCGCTGGCAGGAACGCAACCCCTACCGCCGCGCCGACGGCGTCATGACGGATAAGGAGTACGCGAAGCCCGTGAAAATCGGGGACAACTGCTGGATTGCGGGCAACGTCACGATTTGCGGCGGCGTGACGATAGGCGCGGGAAGCGTCATCGGGGCGGGAAGCGTGGTTACGCGGGACATCCCGCCGGACACGTTCGCCGCCGGGGTTCCCTGCCGCCCTGTCCGCCCTATCACGGACGCCGACCGCTTGCCGGAGACAAATTAGCGCCCTCTCCGGGGACGAAAGAAAGGAGCGTTTGCCATGCGCCGCTATTTCCGGCTGTTTGCCATCCTATGCGCGTTCGCGTTCCTGCTGACGGCTTGCGGCGGAGCCGGGGAGGAGGAGCCGGGCGATGATTCGCCGACATTGGCCGCGCCCGACGAAACCTTTGCGCCGGAGGAAACGGACGGACAGTCCGCGCCTAACGAATCCGATACGCAAGACTTGACGGACGAGCCGAAAACGCAACCCGTAACCGACGAGCACGACGCGCAATCCGCAACGGACGAGCACGACGCGCAAACGCCGCTTGGCGAACCGGACGCGCCAGCCGCGCCTGACGAAACCGACGCGCAACCCGCGACGGAAACGCCGTCCGAATCCGATACGCTATTATTAGGGGAACAACTGCCGGAGGTGAAAACCGTGGGAGACGCCGTAAGCGCGGGCGAACTGTCCTACGAGGCAAGCCCCGATTCCTGCACAGTCTATCTGCCGGAAGGGGCAAAGTACGTTCCGTTCCTTGTGCTCTCCGCCGACTACGGCGGGAACGCGTTGCTGTTGCGGCGCGACATTCTTCCCGCGCCCCGCCCGTTCAACAGTTACAGCGCCGCCTATGAGGACAGCGCCCTTGACCGCTATCTGAACGGCGAATACCTTCAGGAACTGGGCGCCGTGCGGGGCTTGGCAAAGGCGTCGGAAATCGTCGTGACGGACGCGGGCGCGCTCGGCGTGTCGGGCGACGCCGTGAAAACGATTGCGCGCAAAGTCTTTTTGCTGTCCTGCGCGGAAACGGGCTTTACGGAACTTGTCAACGCCGGGAAAGAGGGGGCGCCGCTTTCCTATTTCGACGACGCGTCGCACAGAACCGCAAGCCGCGACAACGGCGGCGCCGCCAGTTGGTGGCTCCGCACTCCCGACACCTATTACCTTTCGGCGGCTTACGGCGTCGGCGCGGACGGGAGCCTCGGAAGCGGCAACGCCTACAACGAAAACGGCGTGCGCCCCGCGCTCTGCGTCCCGCCCGACGCGCAAGCCTTCCCGACCAACGACATTGTAAGCGGGCAGACCGTCTATTTCCTTTCCGCTTGATTTCCCCGCGCCCGTCCCCGCAAGCGCGGGGGCGGGGCAACCTGCAAAATCAGGAGGCGATTACCAATGAACCAACCCGCCCCGGCGAAAAAACGCCCTCTTGTGATTCTCGCAATTTTCGTTTTGCTGCTTCTTGTCCTCTGCCTGTGGCTATATTTCCGCAAGCCGGCGGAGGCGGGCGGCGAAACCGCGCCAACATTGAAAGCGGAAACAATCCTTGCGTTCCTGCCGTCCGCGGACGCGGACGAAACCACCGTAAGCATGATGAAAGCCGCCGCCGCGCAGATTTTGGAGGACGCGCAAGCGGCGGAAAGCCAAGTAAGCGCGCTGGCGTGGCGCGACGGCGTCCCGCCCCGCGGACCGTCCTTTGAGCTCTCCGCCGTCTCGACGCCCGCCGAACTCGAAAGCGCGTTGTCGTCGGCGCGGGCGGGCGGCAATCTGACAGCCGCTTTCCGGCAAGCCAAAACCCTTTCGGAACAGAGCGCGAGCCCTTACCGGAAAGTCGTCCTGCTGACAGACCGAGCGCCCATGGACGGCGAAGAGGAGGAGGAAGGCGCCTACGATAACCTCGATTCCGCCGCGTACCGTTACGCCAACGCCGCCGCCGGCGCCGCCTCGGAGCTGTCCTTGCGGGATTCGCTTTCCGTCGTGGCGTTCCTGCGCGAAATCTCCGGGCGGGAGTTCGATTTCGCCCGACGCTTCTTCAACGACATCCAGACGGGCGGCTATTACGAAATCCTGAGCGCCGACGCCCTCGGCGCGTTCCGGAAGCAAGTCGCCTCGGAACTGCTGGCGGAAAGCGGCGCGCAAAAACTGACGTTCCGCTATATGCGCGGGCGCGACTACTCCGCCGTGTGCTACTATTCCGACGATTACTTTTCCGCGTCGCCTTACGAGTACAACCAAAGCCTTGCGACCATGAGTTTAAGTTTCGCCATGTCGGCGTTTGCGAGCGGCGACCAGCCCCGCTACGCCGACAAGAGCGCCAACGCCCGCGATTTGCTCAAGAAAATCGGCGCGGCGGAATCGGCGATTGACACCAACGAATGGTTTACGCTGCGCCCGGAGACGGATTCCATCGGCGTGGTGTCGGGAAGCAAGCCGATTTCCGTCAACGGCGAACCGTATACGCTAATCGCCGTCGCCATGCGCGGGGGCGGCTACGGGCGCGAGTGGGCGAGCAATTTCACCATCGGCGAGACCGGGCAGCACAGCGGTTTCGACACAGCCAAAAACAACGTTCTGGGCTATTTGAAAGATTACATCGCCAAACAGAAGATTACGGGGCGCGTGAAATTCTGGGTGACGGGCTTCAGCCGCGCCGCCGCGACCGCCAACCTTGTCGCCGGGGAGCTCGACAAGGGCTACGACTTCGGCGCGGATATTACGTATGCGCCGCAGGACGTTTACGCCTACTGCTTCGAGACCCCCGCCGGGGCGTTAGTCGAGGAGACCCGAAATCAAGAAGTTTATTACAACATCTTCAACATTATCAACCAAAGCGACCCGGTGCCGTTCGTCGCGCCGTCGTCGCTGGGCTTCGGGCGGTACGGAATCGACCGCTATCTTCCCTCGGCGCAGTCGTCCTCAAATTACCTTGCCGAACGCGCCGCCATGCTCCGCGTTTACCGCGCCCTTGACAGCACGGGCGCCTACGGCGTGGATAATTTCCGTATGCAAAAGCTCAACTTGGCGAATTTGCTTGCAAAAGACAAGTCCGTCGCGGAGGAGGACGCCAAAAACAATTATTCTCAGGGCGTGTATCTGTCAAACTACGTCACGACGCTGGCGAAAGAGTTTATCAAAGACCGCGAAAACTATGTGGCGCGGTATCAGGACGAGATACGGGAAATCTGCTCTATTATATACGGCTGTTCCGACGCGCAACAGGAGGCGCTTATCAACTCCCTGACGGAACAGGCGGCGGCGAACTGGCCGCAAGTCGTGGCGGCGTATTTCAACCCGCTTGTCCCGAAAGAGGGCGCGTTCTCTATTGTCTCCGACTGGCTTGTGAACGCCGTCAACGCGGCGGGCGTTGACGACTACGACGAGGAAACTTTGCGGAGCGCGGGCGCCGCGCTGTCGGATTTGCTTGTCAACCTTCTGGCGCGGTATCCCAACGAGGCGACGACGCTTGTCAAGAACCTGTCCGGAATCGGGGAGGCGCACTCGTGGGAACTCTGCTTCGCGTGGATGGCGTCTATGGACGCGAACTATAAGCGCGGCGCGGAAACCGCGTTCAATCAGGGCGACTACCGGATAGTGCGCGTAAATTGCGACGTTGACGTGTCCGTCCGCGACGACAGCGGCGCGGTGGTCGCGCAGATTGTCAACGAGAACCCGCAGGACATTCGCGGGAGCAGTATTATTTCCGCCGTCAACGAGAACGGCGAAAAGGTTGTGATACTGCCCATGGACAGCGCCTATCGGGTCTCCGTGACGCGCCGGGAGGATTCCGAACCCGCCGCGCCGTCGGGCGGGGCTTCGGAGAGCGTGAATATCGGCATTGACGAGTATTCCGCGCAGTCGGCGGACGTGGCGCGGGGCGTGGACTATCTGGACATCCCGCTGGAACCCGGCGAAACGCTGGAAGGCGCGTTGCCCGTCGCGGACGCCGCGCAGGAGACCGCCTACGCGCTTGCCGCCCCCGACGGAAGCGCGATTGCAAGCGCGTCGGACTTGTCCGGGGAGGCGGCGGAGACCGTTTACGCCGTCGCGGCGGCGCCGTCCGACGAAAACGCCGGAATGGTTTTAGGCGGCGGGGCGTTCCATTACGGCGACTTCGCGCAACTGGAAGCCGCGCCCCATGACGGCTATGCTTTCGCGGGCTGGCATGACCCCGCCGATATGGAAACTCCCGTTTCGACGGAAGCCGTTTTCCGCTTCTGCGTCACGCAGGACGCCGAACTTGTCGCCGTCTTTACGACCGTAGAGCCGACGGCGGCGCCCGTCAAGGGCGGCGCGTTCGCGGACGTTTCCCCGCAAAGCTACTGTTACGACGCGGTGATGTGGGCGTCGGAAACGGGCGTCGCGGGCGGCACGACCGAAACGACGTTCAGCCCGTCGGAGCCTTGCACGGCGGCGCAAGCCGTCACGTTCCTGTGGCGGGCGGCGGGCTCGCCGGAGCCGACGGCAACGCAAAGCCCCTTCGCCGACCTTTCCCCCGACGCCTATTATTATAAGGCGGTTCTGTGGGCGGCGGAGCGCGACATTGCCATGGGCACGGCGGAAAACACGTTCTCGCCCGAAAAGACCGTTTCCCGCAGTCAGTTTATCACGCTCTTATACCGGACTTTCGGAACGGAGCGCATGGACGAAAACCCGTTTGCGGACGTTCCCGGCGACGCCTATTACCGCGACGCGGTGGCGTGGGCTTACGCCAAGGGCGTGACGCGGGGCGTCACCGCGACGACTTTCCAGCCGTTGCGGGCCTGCAACCGCGGGCAGATTGTGACTTTCCTGCACCGCTATTTCGTCCGATAAGGAAAATATTGGAAGCCGCCGAACCCATCCCGGATTTCGGCGGCTTCCCCCGTATCAAGCGGACAGGACGCTTTCGGAAGGCCAATAGAGAATTTGAATGCCCCGGTCGTCCTGCGAATTTTGCCGACGCAGGCTTTCCGTCATAATCGCCCTTGCCAAATCCTGCGGCTCGTTGCTCGTCCAGTCCGCCAACAGGCTTTGCAGCCACTGGTCTTGCGACGGGTCCGCCACGCCGTCGCTAATCATCACGGCGAAACTGCCGGGGTCTAACCGCACCCGCGTAACGTCCGGTTCTGTCTCGCCGTCGCGCAGTCCCACGGGCAGGCTAAGTCCCGTAATGCGCCGAACCGCGCCGCCCTTTTTCAAATAACTCGGCGCGGCGCCGTATTTATAAAACGCGGCGTCCCCGGAAAACGCGTCGAACGTGCACAAGTCCATCGTCGTGAAACTGCCCGTGACCGCCCCGCGAAGCGCCATCGCGGAATTGAGCGTCCGCAAAGCCGATTCCGGACGAATCCCGGCTTCCAAGAACTGCCGGAGCAGGCGACAAGTCAGGGAAGACTCCTCTTTCGCCTCCGCGCCGCTTCCCATGCCGTCGGCCAACAGCAGGCACCATAAGCCGTTTTCCGTGCGGAACGACAGCGCGGTGTCGCCGCACACGCTCTCCCCGCTTTTCGGACGCAACGCTGTGCCGAATCGGCAGGGCGGCGGCTCCTGCCCAAACGCGGGCGCGTACTGCTCCTCCGCCGACACGGTGGCCGCCAGCAGTTCGGACAACTGCGCGTACTGCCTCCGGGCGGCGCGGCGGGTCTCCTCCAACTGCTTGCGGTACTGCCCGCGCAGGAGGTACGCCGACAGCTCCAGATTGACCGCCGTCAAAAATTCGCGGGGGCGGACGCAACGGTCGAGGAAAAACTGCGGGAAATCGCCGGGGACGGCGTGGCCGCGGTTCAGCAACGGCGGCGCGGCGGCGTTGAGGGCCTGAAACGTGGAGGAATATTCGTCCTGCCAGCAGATTTCGCAACGGGCGCAGTTCCGGCACGAGCGTTCGGCGGCGCGGTCGAAAATGACCGCCGGGTTTTCCTCCGCCGTCGCGCCGCCGACGGCGCAGTTGTCGTACAAGTCCCGGAGCGCGGCGGCGGCGCGGTTCAGGCGCTCTTTCAGGCGCTTTGCGCTCTCGTGCCCGGACGGTTTCGGCAGGGCGCGGCGCGGCTTGAACAGCTTGTCCGGAAGCAACAGGAACAACAGCATACCGCCCCCGCACTCTACCAGCAACGGGCTTGACAGCGGGTCGTCCGCGCTCAACAGGACGGCGCACACGCCGCCCAGAAAATACAACGCGCCGCGCCAGCGCTGTCCGGCGGAGTAGCGCCCGCAGAGCAGGGAGCCTAAGCCGAAAGCCGCCGTCAGGACGCAGTTCCCGCTTCCGGCGCAGAAGTCCGCCGTAAGGCCGAGGGCAAGACCAATCATCGCGCCGACGGCGGGGCCGTGCGCGAACGACGAGCAGGCCAATAGGACGCACAAAAGCATACGTCCCGGCGAAATGCCGCCAAAGTTGAGGTTTTGCGCGGAAAGCAGGAGCGCGGCGGTCAAGAATACGATTCCTTGCGCCGGACTTCCTTCCTTTCCGGGATGTAGCAGGGGGCGGAAAAACCACGCGCTCGCGCCCGTCAGCCCCGCCGCCGCCAGACACGACAGGAACGCATCCGCCGGGCGCTCCGCCTCGAAAACGTAAATCATCCCCACGGAGAGGAAGAGCGCGGCGGCGGTCAGGCTCACGACGCGGGAGCTTGTCAGGACGCGGTTCCCGCGAAACGCGATAGAGGCTGCCAAAATCAACGCGCACGCGGCTAAAAAAGGGAGCGCCTCCGCAAAGTCCATGAGGAAGAGCGCGCCGACTGCCGCGCCGCCGAACGCCGCGAACGCGCCCAGCCCCGGTCCCGACGCCGCCACGCAGCCAAGCGCGAACGGCGCGTAACCGCCTAAAATCCGGTTTCCGGTCAGAGCCGCCGCCAAAAAAAAGCGGATTCCGCAGGCCATTAAGAGCGCGTTCGCGGCGTTCTTACGCCGCCTGTGTTTCTGTGCGTGTTTCTTTTTCAAAGCCTGTCCCTCCCACGACGCGCAAGGATAGCCGCCCTGTCTCCCGCGGCTTTCTAAGCCCATTGTACCGCCGATGTCGTGAAAACGGCGTCGAAACGGGGCGGATATGGGAGGCGGATTATCGCCGCGCCGTTTTCCCGGCGGGGTATGCGTAAAATTTCGGTGGACAAACGGCGCGTTTTGGCGTACAATGGAAACGGACAACGAAAGCAAGGGGGCGGGCGGAGCATGGACGCATACGCGGAACGGGCGGCGGAAGCCGCGAGGCGGGTCGGGGAAGTCCTTTTCGGAAAGGAAAAGGAAATCCGGGAGGTTTTGCTGGCGATTCTGGCGAACGGCCACATTTTGTTGGAAGACATTCCCGGCGTGGGCAAGACGACGTTGGCAACGGCGTTTTCTAAGACGCTGGACTTGGACTATCGGCGGGTGCAGTTCACGCCCGACGTTTTGCCGTCCGATTTGACGGGCTTTTCGGTCTACCGCCGGGAACAGGAGGCGTTTGTATACCAGCCGGGGGCGGTGTTTTGCAATCTGCTGTTGGCGGACGAGCTGAACCGCACGTCGCCAAAGACGCAGTCGGCGCTATTGGAGGCCATGCAGGAGGGGCAGGTGACGGCGGAGGGCGTCACGCGCCGCCTGCCCGCGCCGTTTCTGGTCATCGCCACGCAGAACCCGCTGGGGAGCGCGGGCACGCAGCCCCTGCCGGAATCCGAGGCCGACCGCTTCGCGGTGTCGCTGTCGCTGGGCTACCCGGACATGGAGAGCGAACTTGCAATGGCGCGGAGCGTCGGAATGTCGCGCCCCACGGATAATTTACAGCCCGTCATTTCCCGCGCCGAACTGCTTGCCATGCAGGAGGCGATACACGGCGTTTACGTCCACGAGCGCGTTTACCGCTATATTGCGGAACTGGTTCGCGCCACGCGGGTGCACCCGTCGGTGTCGCAGGGCGCGGGGCCAAGGGCGACTATCGCGCTTGTGAAGCTGTCGAAAGCGGCGGCGTGGTACGCGGGGCGGGAGTTCGTGACGCCCGCCGACGTGCTGGAACAGTTCCCGTATGTCGCGGCGCACAGGCTGACGCTCAACGCCGACGCCGTGATGAGGCGCATTGACGTGCGGGAGGTCTTGCGGCGGGTGGCGGGCGGCGTCCGCAAGCCGCCTATCGAGGCGCGGCGATGACAAGATTCTGGGCTTGGCTTTTGCTCGTCGTTCTGACGTGGTATCTGGCGGCGATGTTCCGCACGCCGTCCTTGACGGTTCTGCTGTTGTCGGAACTGGCCTTGCTGGCTGCGATGTTCTGCCTTTCGCTGTACTTCCGGGGCACGCTGGACGCCGCGTTTCCCGTTGAGGCGGCTTTCGGCGAGAAGGAGCGCGACTGCCCGTGCAGTATCGTGCTGACGGCGCGGGGGCGTCTCCCGGCGGGGCGCCCGCGTGTGACGCTGGCTTTGTCCTACCGGAAGACGCGGCGCGGAAAGACCGTCCAACGCTTCTACGGCGGCGCGGAGCCGCGGCGGGAAACGGAATCGCGGTTTTACGTGCGCCCGCCCTATTGCGGCGCCCTCGACATTGAGTTGCGGCAAATCCTGACTTGGGACTACCTCTTTCTGTTCCCCGCCCGACGCCGCAAGCGCGAACATATGACGCTGATGGTTTTGCCGCCGCCCCGTGCGCTGAACATCGCCGCCCCCGATACGGCGGGCGCGTCCGGCATGAACCCGCAAGACGCCGTTTTCGCGCCGACCGACGGCGTTTCCGCAGAAACGCGGGACTTGCGGGAGTACCGCCCCGGCGATTCGGCGCGGGGAATCCATTGGAAGCTCTCCGCCCGCACGGGGACGCTATGGAGCCGGGAGTACGAGGAGGAAAAAGAGGCGCGTTTCACGCTGTCGCTGTCGCTCTCCGAGAGCGCCCGGAACTGGGACGCGTTCTACGAGGTTCTGTCGGCGATTGTTTTGGGGCTTTTGCGCCACAGGAACGCCGTCCGGATTTACTGGCGCGACGGCGGGCGGGACAGGCAATGGGAGACGACCGACGAACGGAGCCGCAAGGCGTTCTTTGCGCGGCTTTACGAGTCGGAGCCGCCTACGGGAGAGGCGGAAGCCGTCCTGACGGATTTCACGTTGGACGCGGGGCTGAATTGGCGGCGCGGCGACGCTTTGATATGGCGTTTCGACGCGTCCGACGCCGTGCGGGAAATCGAGGAACGGGCGTTCGTCATTTGAGACGCCGCGAATTTTGCGAAATTCGCAAGGGGATTTTAAAGGAGGAGGGGACACAACTTGAACGAGCATATGAATTACCTTCATTGGATTCCGAAAAGGATTGCGGAATTGCGCGCTCAAAAGGGCGTTTCCGCAAGAGACATGAGTTTGTCGTTAGGGCAGAACGCCGGATACATCAACCGGATTGAAAACAAAGTCACCTTGCCCTCTATCACCGGCTTGCTCTACATCTGCGACTATTTCGGGATTACCCCGCAGGAGTTTTTCGACTTAGAATCTGAGTCGCCCCAAGAATCCAAGGAATTAATGCGGGAGCTGAAAAAGCTGAACGTAAAACAAATCGGCCATATTATGGCGATTATTCACGACATCACCGACGAATAGGCATAGCGCCCCCTGTCATCCCCGCAGGGGTTATGGGGCATCGTTTCTATTTCGCCGGGGTTCGCAATGAGGAGGCGCTATGGCAAGGAAACCGAAAATCGTCGTGCATACGGGTCGGGAGGAGGCGGAGCCGCCCGCCGTTGCGCACTTGCTCTTATTGCTCTGCGGCGTGTGCGCCGTGCTGTTGCCCTCCGCCGAGGGCTTGCGCTACTCCGTCCCCCGGACAATCCTGCTCGCCGCGTCGCTGTGCGCGTGCCTCTGGACAACGGCGCGTATCGGCTGGCGCTGGGCTGTGTTGTGCTCCATGCTCTGCTCCGCGTTCTGGTGCGCCGCCTGCGTCCTGCTACAGGACGAGCTTTCCGTACAGCTAAAAGAGGTCGTGCGGATTATGCTTTTGTCCTCCCACGCCGACGGGCAGACCGTGCGGGCGGACTTGTGCGCCGCGCTGTTCGCCGTCCTGATTGTCCTGCTGTTTTTCAGCAGCGAACTGCTCATAGGAAGCCACGTCATTCCGTTCACGCTGACGCTCGCCGTCTTTCTGCTGGGGCCGTTGCTGGGGATTCACCCGTCCTTGGAGGCGGCGGTATTGGCGGCGCTGTTCCAGTTCGGCTACTGGGCTATGAACGGCTCCGGAATGCGCCAAAGCCGCTTCGACTTTGCGCTTCCGTCCCGCGCCCGCCTCACCGCTTGGACGGGCGGCGTCACGGCTTTGTTGCTGGCGGCTGTCCTGCTGGGCGCCGTGCCGCTCGCCGTGCGCGACAACGAAACGCTCTACGCCCCCGCATACGCGGCGGAAGGGTTCGTGAAACGCTCCCTCAGCCGCTTGAGCGGCGCGGACGCGAATCCCGTCGCGGGCGGAAAGCTCAACCGGGGCAACCAGTACCCCACGGGCGCGGCGCACTTAATCCTGACGGCAAGCCGCAAGCCCTCGCAACCCGTCTATCTGCGCGGCTTCTGCGGGAGCGATTACCAGTACGGCGGCTGGGATTGGGACATTAACTCGGAAGTGGAGATTTTCCGCGATATGGCGTCGGAGTGGACGGCGGGATGGGACGTTTCCTCGGAAGAGCTCCGTATGATTACGGGCGTCCTCTATCAGAATTTTGAGGGGATGTATTGGCGCCTGAACCGCGCTTCCCTTCCGGACGGCGGGCGCGCTATTTCCATGACCGTGCAACGCGGCGGCGACAAGCGGTATCTGGACGCCTACGAGCCCTACTACGGCGCTTGGAGAGACAACAAACAAATGCTATCCTCCGCCGCAACGCTCGCGCCCGCCGTCAGTTTCTACGAGCAAAGCGACATGGCGATTGACTGGGAACACGCGCCCGACGCCGACGACTATCGATGGATTGAGGAGCATTACGGGCGGCATATCCAGAGCGTTTACACGCAAGTCCCGACGGAACGCGTTCCGCGCCTCGCCAAACTCTGCCGCGACAATCCCTTGACCGATTTGGAGGAAATCACGGCGTTCATTCTGCGCACGCTTCAAAGCCGCGCCTCGTACTCCCTCACGCCCGGACGGACGCCCGTCACGCAGGATATGGCGGAATACTTCCTTTTTGAAAACGGTCTCGGCTACTGCCAGCATTTCGCGTCGGCGGCGACGCTGATGTACAGGCTTTACGGCGTCCCGGCGCGTTACGCCGCGGGCTATATCGCCGTGCCGGAGGACTTTTTCAGCCTCCGCGCCGCCTACGACAGCCGATTCCCTTCGCCCTACGCCGAAAGCGGGGAGGGGGAGCATATGGCGGTTCTGACGGATTTTTCCGCGCACGCGTGGCCGGAAATCTTCCTGCCGGGCTACGGCTGGACGCCGATAGAAGTCACTCCCGCCGCCGACGGGAGCATTACGCCGACTTATCCCGGCTTCAATCTGGAACTGCTGACGCAACGCCTCGCGGACTGGGACTTCGCGTTTCCGGCGTCGGGCGGGAGAGGCGCGTCCGTCTACGCGGGGAAGTCCCTGACGGCGGACTTCGTCACGGGGATGAGCCGCACGGCGCGGAAAAACGCGCTGGACGCGCTCAAGGCGGCGGCGTTCGCGGCGCCGTTCCTGACAGTCGCTACGCTCTATTACAGGCGCCGCCGCCGATTGGCGCTCTACGCGTCGGCGGACTGCCGCGTGTCGTTCGGGCGCCTGCTGTCGATGTTGCGCTTTAGCGGCGCCGTCCCCGCCGACTGCGACGGGCAGGAGGCGGATTTCCCGGCGCGGCTGTCGGCGGCTGTCCCGACGATTCCAGAAGCGGACGCCGTGCGGCTCCGCCTTGACGCGCAAGCCGCCGCCTACGGCTCCGGCGGCGCGTCGCAAGAGCGCGACGCCTTCGCCCGCGAACTCTGCCAACGCGCCGCCGATACGCTCTACGCCGGACTGAATCTCTGGAAACGCTTCCTTTTCCGCTGGGGGCGTGTGTACGGATAAAAGTTTCCGGAAAATCGGGTCAAGAAAACGGCTCTCACCCTGCCAAATCGTATGGAACGCGGCGATTCTTCCTCGTTTTGGGGCTCTCTCCTGTCGGCGTTGGGGCGGGCGCACGGGGGGCGGCGAAACATTGTTAAAGTTCCACAATTTTCCGTTTTAACGTTAGGCGAAATGACGATTGCTAAAATTTTGGCAATGTGGTAAGATATACTTTGCTATAGGGGACGGCGGGCTGATTGCGGGAGAGGCTCGGCGTTTCCGTGCGAGAAGAGTCCACCAACATTGAAAGGGGTATTCTACTATGGCGATTGCGAAAATTGGTATCAACGGTTTTGGACGTATCGGTCGTTTGGTTCTGCGCGCCGCGATGAAACTGGAGGGCGTGGAAGTCGTCGGCATCAATGACCCGTTCATGGACCCGGAATATATGGTCTATATGCTCCGGTATGACACCACGCACGGCCAGTATCCCGGCACCGTCGAAGCGAAGGACGGCAAGCTCGTCGTGGACGGCAAGCCCATCACCATCTTCACGGAAATGAAGGTCGGCGACATCAACTGGTCCAGCGTCGGCGCCGAGTACGTCTGCGAGTGCACCGGACTGAACCTCGAAGCCGCCAAGTGCGAAGGCCACATTAAGGCTGGCGCGAAGCACGTCGTCATGGGCGCCCCCTCCAAGGACGGCTCCCCCATGTTCGTGTTTGGCGTCAACCACACCAAGTACGACTCCAGCATGACCTATGTTTCCAACGCCTCCTGCACGACCAACTGCCTGTCCCCGATTGCCAAGGTTCTCAACGAGAAGTTCGGCATTGTCAAGGGTCTGATGACCACCGTGCACTCCGTCACGCCGACCCAGAAGCTCCTCGACGGCCCGTCCAAGAAGGACTGGCGCGGAGGCCGCGCCGCCACAGGCAACATCATTCCGTCCACCACCGGAGCCGCCAAGGCGGTCGGCAAGGTCATTCCGGAACTCAACGGCAAGCTCACCGGCATTGCCATGCGCGTGCCGACCCTTGACGTGTCCGTCGTCGACCTGACCGCCATTCTTGAGAAGCCCGCTTCCTACGCCGACATCTGCGCCGCCATGAAGGAAGCCTCCGAAGGCGAGCTCAAGGGCGTTCTGGGCTACACCAACGAAGAAGTGGTCTCCAGCGACTTCCTCGGCTGCACCAACACCTCCATTTTCGACGAGAAGGCCGGGCTGTCCCTCGACGACCATTTCTGCAAGGTCATTTCTTGGTACGACAACGAGTGCGGCTACGCCAACAAGATGGTCGAGCTCATCCGCTATATGTGCTCCGTGGACAACGCCTGATTTGTCCGAAAACAGCGCGGTTGGCTTGCCGGAACTAACGCTTAACTTGTCCAAAACCGTTGCGCGTCCATGACGCGAGCCATACGCAAT
Source organism: Oscillibacter sp. (assembly GCA_017527365.1). Classification (GTDB taxonomy): domain Bacteria; phylum Bacillota; class Clostridia; order Oscillospirales; family Oscillospiraceae; genus Oscillibacter. The sequence goes on along the minus strand of JAFXQD010000007.1, from coordinate 8,300 downwards.
CAAACGCCCGCCGAACCCCGGCGGGCGTTTCTTGCATTTGCGGAGGCGCGGAAAACGTCGCCGCGTTTCGATTGCGCGGAAAGTCAGGACGTTTTTTGAAGAATCGTCGTTGACCAGCCGCCGTTCTCCTTGGAGAGCGTGTTTTCGCAGACTTCCACCAACAGGACGTTCAATTCCTCCTGAGACATTTTTTTCTGCGCGAACACGCCCGCCTGATTGAAATAGGAGTACAAAGTATGAAGCAGTTCTTCCCGCGTGGAACGGTAGGAAATCCAGAGTTCTTGGTACTTATGCAGGGCAAGATAGGCGTTGATAGCCGTGACGGACGCGCCCAAAATCGCCAGCACAACTTTAAAGAAGATGTGACTGCCGCCAATGGAACAGACGGGAATCAGCGCCCCCAAGCCAATCGAAAGCGCCATGAAACGATAATACATCGTCTGGTAATGGGAGCTTTTTTTGCTGTACCACGTCATTTGCGGGAGGACGCGGTCAAGCAGGTAATTGCGCGTCTCGTCGTCCTCAATCTGCATGACGCGCTTTCGGAGGGCGGCGTCTCTGGCGCTGCCCGACGGCGGGTTTCCGTCGTCCGCTTCGGCGCGGGCGCGGACGGTTTCCTTTATCCGCTCGAACGCCTGAAAGCGCGGCTTGGCGGCGCGTTCTCTGGGCGCCTTGACGGCTTCCGCTTCTTCCGCGCCGTCCGCCGGGTTGTTGCGGCGGGGGTTCAGCGTGATTTCTTTTATTTCCATAGTATGTTTCTCCGTCTTTGTGATTTCCGGCTCCGCGCCCTCCGCAAACGCCCGCACGCTTTCGGCGTAAGGCGCGCCGTTCCCGGACGGCTCCCCGCCGCTTTCGGCGGGCGCGTTGTCAACGCGTTCGGATACGGGCGCTTCCGGTATGTTTTCGCTTTCTTCGGCTAAGGTAATTTCCGGGGCGGGCTCGTTGGCGTCGGCGTCGAACGCGGACGCTTCCGCGCCAAACGCGGGAACGAACGTTTCCGACGCTTGAACGGCGTCGGGAGTTTCGTTTTCTGCGGTTTCAGGCGCGGCGGCTTCCGGAGTTTGCGCGTCGTCGGGTTCGGACGCAAGCGCGGACGTTTCGTCGTCCCCGGCTTCGGGCGCGGACGCTTCCGACGCTTGAACGGCGTCGGGAGTTTCGTTTTCTGCGGTTTCAGGCGCGGCGGCTTCCGGAGTTTGCGCGTCGTCGTCGGGTTCGGACGTTTCGCCGCCGTCGTCGGCTTCGGACGCGGACGCTTCCGGAATTTGGGCGTCGTCGGCGATTTCGGGCGTTTCCGCGCCGTCAACGGCTTCGGGCGTCTCCGGCGCTTGGAATGTTTCGGTTGCGGACGGGTCTTCTCCCGCTCTTTCCAGCGCGGCTCTCGCGTCCTCGAACGCGCTCCGCTCCGATTCAGGGACGCTGTCCTTTTTTTTCATAGCGTTGGCGGCCTCCTTCCAGTGGTTCCGGCTCCGCTTCCGGTTGCCCGACAGCCCGCGCCGCTTCCGGGCGGCTCGTCGGCTCACAGTATACACCATGCGCGGGAAGCGAATCAACAAACAAAGGGCAACAAAATGACAAAAAACGGTAACAATCGACAATCAAGGCCAATCGCCGCCTTCGGGGGCTTCCGGCCAAGGCTCCGCCTCCGGCTCCTCCGGAAGCGCCGCTTCCCAGTATTCGCTCTCTTCGGACAGCGGCATAAACCCGGCGCGGTCGAAAACTTGCGAGGCCTCCGGGTCTGTCAGGTACTCCAGAAAGGCGGAGGCCGCAAGCGGGCGGGGGCTTCCCGACAAAACCGCCGCGCAGCACAGAACCCTGCCGCATACGGACGCATCCGCCGCGTCGATAATTTCCAGCCCTTCGGCGTCCGTGCGGTAGAGAATGCCGCCGTCCGCCATGCCGGAGCGTATCCGCGTGACAACCTCTTTGGAGTTTGCCGCGAGCGTAAAGCCGCGGGCGACGACGCTTTCATCCGAATAGTAGTAGCTCAAAATCCGCGCCGCGTAAGCGCCCAGCGGGTCTCCGGGGTTCGCCGTGGCCAGCAAGAGCCCGCCGTTGCGCCGTATGATTGCGGACACGTGCGAGAAATTGCGAATCCCTTGGGGGTTGCCGACGGGGACGGCAAGCACGACCTGATTTTCCGCCAGATTGACGCGGGAGTTTTGCAGGAGCATGTCAAGGCCTTCTGGATTCCGTTCCAAGTCGCCCCGAAACGCGCCGTCGAGGGCGTCCATGGGGGCGGAGGCGGCGGAGAGGAAGAGGTCGCATTCCGCGCCGTCCCGAATGCGCCGCGACAACTCGCCGGACGAGGCGAAATGGAAGCGCGTCCGAATCCAAGGCGCGGCTTCCCGATAGCGCCCCGCGATTTCCTCCAACGCGTCCGTCATGGAAGCGTCGGCGAAAATAATCAGCTCCGCCTCTTCGCGGCTTGCGAGCGGAGCCGCGCCGTTTATGTCCGCGACATCCGGGGCGCCGCAGGCGGACAGCAGTAAGGTTAAACAGAGTATTGCAAGCGTCTTTTTCATAATTCCCACCGCTCCCGGCGAACCGCTTCCATTTTATGGCGCTTCCGCCCGCAGAATGACCGTTTTTCCGAAATGGCAAGCCCATTATACGCCAATCCGACGCAAATTGCAAGACGCATACGTTTTCTCGGCAAATAAAGTTTTGAAGGCGCGTTTTCGGGAAAACGGCGCAATTTATAATTCTTCCCCCGTCAGCTCTCGAAGTATGCGTAAAATTTCTCTTGGCAAGCACATAATGTCCTTACTTTGTCACTCGATTCCATAGAGGGCGTCCGCCAAGAGCCAGATTTGCGAATAGGGCCTCATGAGATTCCACACGCCGCCGCCCTGCAAGCCGTAGGCGTCAATCAGGCGGAGTTTCGCCGACAGGCTCCGGGCGTCCTCGAACCATACTTCATGCACCGTTCCGAAATTGTCCGTATAGTGGAAATACGGCGACTGCGCGTACTCGTCAAACTGTATGGCGATGTCGTATTCAAGGGCGAGTTGGATTGCGCGCTGATTAGAGATAGACCGCGCCCGCGTCGCGCCCCGCACGAACGGCAAAGCCCAGTCGTAGCCGTAATTCGGAATGCCCAGCAGAATTTGCCCCGGCTCGATTTCCGTCACGGCATAGTTCAAGACCGCCCGCACGTTCGGCAACGGCGCCACCGCCATGGGCGGCCCCGCCGTGTAGCCCCATTCGTAGGTCATGAGCAAAACCGCGTCCGCGTTCTCCCCCACGGCTTTGTAGTCGTGCGCCTCGTAGAGTATGCCGGGCTGATTGGCGCGGGTTTTCGGCGCCAGCGCCGCCCACAGGAATTTGCGCGTTTTGCGCAGTTCCCCGCGCAGACGCCCCAGAAATTCCGCGTAAGCCGCGCCTAAGTTCTCCGGCAGGTACTCAAAATCAACGTCAACGCCCGCGCTGTTGACTTCCTCCGCCCGCGCCAACACTTCCCGGATGAGCCTGTCCTGCGTTTCGGGATTCGTCAGAACCGCCGCGCCCCGCGCCGTATTGAACGTGCCGTCCTCCGTGAGCGTGGATAGGTGCAGAAGCGTCCGGGTTCCGTGACGCCGCGCCGCCGTCCTCATCGACCAGTCGTTCAGCTCCAAAAGCCCGCCGTCCGCGCTTATGCCGTAAGTAAACGGCGAAAGGTAGGTAAGATAGGGAAGTTGCGCGTCGAGCAAATCGGCGTTGATATGCGGGTAGGAATAGCCGTTGAAGACGGCGTTTCCAAGCGGGATTTCGTCGCGGTAGGACAAAACCAGCGTCTGTCCGGGATAGAGGCTGTCCTTGCCGCCGAGCGGCCAGTTCCGCCGCCACAGCGAGCGCACGGAAAGCCCGTGGCGCGACGCGATTCCCGTCAAGGTCTCCCCCGCCCGGACGCGGTGCGTTTGGAGCGGAAAGCGTATTACCAGCGTCTGCCCGACGGCAAGCCCCCGTTCCGTCACAACGTTGTCGGCGGCGAGCCGCCCCGCGTCCACGCCGTACTCCGCCGCGATTCCCGATAGCGTTTCCCCGCGCCGCACTACATGAATGGTCATGGAATCACCCCGTGACAGCCTATGCCGCCGCCGCCGCGCATATGCGGGCGCGAAAAAATCCTCCCCCGAACCGCCGAAACGCGGCGCGGCGAGAGGTTGCGCGCAACCCGAAAAATTTTTAGGGAAATTTGAAAAAAGCCCTTGCAAAACGGAGAGCGATTCGTTATAATAAGAGCATAGCTTCCGGAGCAGGCTTTTGAAACGCCCCGGACGCTATAAAACAAAATAAGCGGTGGGTCGCGCAGTGTTCTCAGCACGGCACAACCCTATGATGAGTAGACCAATTACTCAACACAACAGACGATTACGCCTATACCGTGGGCATAGTATACCCGTTTTTCCTGAAATTTACAAGGGGAATGGGTCTGGAATCGTTGTGTATTTAGGCTTGTATTATCAGGCGGTGTTGAGTTCACGCTCGACGCCGCTTGTTTTTGTTGCGCAGGACTGCCCAAAGAGAGAGTGCGCGCCTTTCTCCGGCGGGAGGACTGATAGGCAGTACGAGGAAACAGGCATTGGAACGTAACCGTAAGATTTTGACCGGAAAGGAGGAACAGAACCATGGTAAAGACGATGAAGCGCGGCTTTTCCCTGATGTTTGTGCTTTCGCTTTTGGTTTCTATGCTGGTTATGCCGGCGGAGGCGACGAACGGCTCCAAGAGCGTCACGGTTAGAAGCAGCGGCAAAAGCACGCAGTACGCCACAATCTACACCGACAGGAGCTTTATGGGCTGGAAAACCACGACGGTCACTGTCAGGAACACCAGCAGAAACCGCACGATTGCCCTGTATAATAATATAGGGCGTATCGGTTATGCGTATGCGGGCAACCTTACGCCGGGACGCTCCAAGACCTTCTCCGCGAAGGCAAACGGAACAGTCTACAGCTTTATGGTGCAACGCGCCGGGGGCAGAGGCGACGCCACTGTGCAGTTCACGATTAAGAACGGCTATTAAGGCGCTCTGAAATTCCCGCCCATGCGGGAAAGGCGCGGCTTCCGGAAACGGGAGCCGCGCTTTTTTATGCGCCCCGACAGCCCCGCCGCGCCGCCGGGGGCAAATCCGCGTTGCCTCCAAATGTTTCTCAAACGCGAAATTGTTTCCTGTCGCAGTTGATTTTTTCGTCTTTGCGGTGTATGATAAGCGTATGGAAACGCTCATCAGTCGCGGGAGGTAGCTATGACGAACGAGGAACTGTTACGGGAACTGCTCAAAGCCCAGAAGAAGGCGCTGATTTACAGCCGTATCGCCTTGGGGCTTGCGCTGTGCATGATAATCGCCGCCGCCTGCGCGGCGCCTTACGCGATAAGAGCCGTGGAGATTACGCAAAAGTCCCTGCGGACGATTGACGCGATTTCCGGGAGCGTCAACGCCCTGACGGGCGCGGAGGGCGAAAACAGCGTTTCCGTGGTCGAGACGCTGGAAAAGCTCAACAGTCTGGACTATGAGCGCTTAAACCAAGCCATGGCGAAACTGGACGGCATGGACTTGGGACAGCTCAACGACGCAATCAGCCGCCTGAACAACGTGGACTTCAACCGCCTCAATTCGGCGATGAACTCGCTGGACAACGTGGACTTTGCGCGACTGAACGAAGCCATACGCGACTTGGACAACCTCATGGAGCCGTTAAACCGCTTTGTAAAGGCGCTGTCGCCGTCGTAAAAACAGCCCCCGCCGGAGAAGGTTCGGCGGGGGCAACGCTTCCGGCGCCCTTGAGTCAGTTCCCGCCGACGGCGGCTTTTTTCTCGCGCCCGTCTTTGAGCAGGGCGCGGAGCGCGTCGGCGTCCCTGTCCTCAATGGCTTTGGCGTACTGTTGCAAGTTCCCAATCAGGATGTCGAGCTCCTTTCCCAGATAGTCGGCGTTTTCAAGGAAAAGCTCCGCCCACATGTTTTCGTCCAGACGCGCCACGCGGGTCATGTCGCGGAAGCTCCCGGCGGAAAAACCGCGCCGCTTTTCCGCAGTCGGCGATTTCACATAGGCGCTGGAAACGACGTGCGCAAGTTGCGACGTGTAGGCGACGATGCGGTCGTGCTCGTCGGGCGTGGAGAGGGTCAGCCCGGCGAAGCCGATGTCCGTGAAAAAGTTCCGGAGTTTTTCGATATGGGAGGCGTCCGTGCGCTCGTCGGGCGTGAGAATCATGTGGGCGTCAACGAACAAGTCCTGCGAGGAGGCGGTAAAACCGCTCCGCTCGCGCCCGGCCATAGGGTGCCCGCCGATATAGGTAAAGCCGCGGCGCCGCGCAATCGGGGCAATGGCGGCGCAGACGTTCCGCTTCACGCCGCACAAGTCCACGACCATCGCTTTGGCGGCAATCATGCGGGCGTTTTCCTCGACCCATTTCACGGCGTCGGCGGGGCGAATCGCCAGCAAGATTAAGTCGCACCAAGGCAGGTTATGCTCGTTTAAGGGGCCGTCAATCGCGCCGCTCATGCGGGCCAGCGTCATAATTTCGGCTTCCGCGTCAATGCCGTACACGGTGTGCCCGGTGCGGTCTTTCGCGCTCTTGGCCATGGAGCCGCCAATGAGCCCAAGCCCTACGATTCCCACTGTCATTACAATCATCCTCCTGTCATGTCTCTGCGCGGACGGCGGCGCGCCGCGCAGAAAAAGCCCCGCGGCAGGATGACCGCAGGGCCGGAATAAGCGGACGGGTTCGCAAGTTTCCGCCGCGTCTCCGCACGTTCGGGCATACGGTTCGGGCTTGCCCGGAAAGAAAATAAAGCGAAAAAGCGGCGTTCCCCGGCGCTTACGTTTGCAACGGCGCCCCTCTTTGTCCGGTAATATATTAAGAATAGCGCTTTGCGGCGAAAACAGAAAGCGGGAATCCGCACAAAATTACGGCAGATTTCATGAAATTTTTATGCAAATTCTCCGGCCGTTTCCAGACAAGCCGGCGAGAGGGGGAGGGGGCGCGCCGCCGGACGGCACCCCGCCGCCAGCAAGTCCGACGCTTTCAGGATATAGTCGATGTCCGTCTCCAGACCGGGGTTAGCCTCCGCGAGATAGGCGTCGTGCAGCGCCTTGATTTCCTCCGGCAGGGCGGGGGAAACGTCGGGGGCTTGGCGCGGCGGGAAGCCCGCCCCCGCAAGCCGCTTTTCCAACGCGTGGCGCAGTTCCGTTTCGTACACGTGATGTCCCCATCCGGCGCCGGGGAAATGCGGGTTGTGCGGCCACGTGAACGCGTCCGCGACATAATGCGTCAGCTTGCCCAGCGCGTAATAGTCCCGCAGGCTCCGGCGGGCGCGAGCCTGCAAGGCGCGGATACGGCGGTTGACGTAGCGCCGGGAATTGGCGTATGTATGCCCGCCGAAGAGCTTGCCGCGCAGGGAGCCTTTCAGGTAGCTGAAGGGGTTGCAGTCGGGCTGGAAGGAGCCGAACAGGAACGCCAGCTCATAGCGGCGGGCGGGGAAGCCGCCTTCGCGGGACAGCAACGACCGCGCCAATAGCAAATGACTTCTTTTCTGCACGACAAAGCGCCTCCGTCTTATAGATTCTCCGCGAGCCGTCCGCCCGCGCAAGCGGCATTGTAGCACAGGAAAAAGGCGGATTGCAAGCGCATATTGCGGGAAATTTCCCCGTTTTTTCGAGGAATTAGCAATATTTTCCAAAAACTCGCCGCCCCGACACGACGCAGGGCGGCGCGGGCGTCAAACCATTTTTTCCGGGCGGACAAGCTCGTCAAATTCGGTTTCGGAGAGCAGGCCTATGGACAGCGCCGCCTCTTTGAGCGACACGCCGTCTTTCAGGGCGCGTTTGGCGCACTCGGCGGCGCGTTCGTAGCCGATTTTCGGCGAAAGGCAGGTCACAAGCATGAGCGAACGGTTCAGATTTTCCGTCATTTTGGCGGCGTCGGGCACGATGCCCTCCGCGCAGTTGACGCGGAAACTTTCGCAAACGTCTGCCAACAGCCGCGCCGACTGCGCGAAGTTGTGCGCCGACACAGGCAGGAACACGTTTAGCTGGAAATTGCCTTGGCTCGCCGCGAACCCAATCGCGGCGTCGTTGCCCATGACCTGCACGGCAACCATCGTCGCCGCCTCGCACTGCGTCGGGTTGACCTTCCCCGGCATAATGGAGCTTCCCGGCTCGTTCTCCGGGATATGCAGTTCCCCCATGCCGCAACGCGGGCCGCTCGCCTCAAAGCGTATGTCGTTGGCGATTTTCATCAGGTTCGCGGCCAACGCCTTCAACGCGCCGTGCGCGAACACAAGCGCGTCCTTGCTGGTCAGGGCGTGGAACTTGTTCGGGTC
>JAFXQD010000089.1 GCA_017527365.1 Oscillibacter sp. | reverse complement strand
GGCGGCGTTGCTGGACTTGGGCGCCGACGAGGCGGCCTTGCGGCGTATGCTCGACAGCCTGCCGTTGGAGGGCGTGAGCGTGAAAATCGGGCGCGTGAAAAAGGCGGGGCTGGACGTTCTCGACTTTGACGTGATTCTCCCTGAGGACAACCGCGACCACGATATGGAATACCTTTACGGGCACGAACACGGCCACGACCATGAACACCCTCACGAGCACGAGCATGAGCACGAACACGAACACCATCACGACCATGACCACGACCGCGGGCACGGACACCATCATCACCACGAGCACAGGGGGCTGGCGGAAATTCTGGACATCCTGCGCCGCGCCGATATGACGCAACGGGCGCGGGAATTGGCGGAGAAAACGTTCCGTATCCTTGCCGAAGCGGAGGCGAAAGCCCACGGCGTAGCCTTGGAGGACGTGCATTTTCACGAAGTCGGGGCGGCGGATTCCATCGTGGACGTGGCGGCGGCGGCGGTGTGCCTTGACAGCCTCGGCGCGGCGGAGTGCGTGTTCCCGGAAATCTGCGAAGGCACGGGGAGCGTGCGCTGTCAGCACGGGATTCTGCCCGTGCCCGTGCCCGCCGTGCTGAACATCGCGCAGGCGCACGGACTGCCCTTGACCGTCACGCGACAGCGCGGGGAACTCGTCACGCCGACGGGCGCGGCGCTGGCGGCGGCGTTTTGCACGGCGACGCGCCTGCCCGAACGCTTCCGCGTGTTGCGCGTGGGCATGGGCGCGGGGAAACGCGAGCACGAACGCCCCGGCATTCTGCGCGTCATGCTGATTGAGGCGGAGGAAGCCCCGGAAAAGTTGGTCCTGTTGGAGACGAACGCCGACGACTGCACGGGGGAGGCGCTCGGCTACGCTATGGAGCGGCTTCTGCAAGCCGGGGCGCGGGACGTTTACTATACGCCCGTTTATATGAAGAAGAACCGCCCCGCTTATCTGTTGAGCGTCCTTTGCGACGAATCGCGGCGCGAGGAGCTGGAGCGCGTCATTTTCACGGAGACGACCACCATCGGCATACGCCGCACGACGGTTGAGCGCACGACGCTTCCGCGCCGTTGCGAGACCGTCAAAACCAGCCTTGGCGAGGTTGCCGTCAAGCGTTACGGCGCCCCCGACGGGGAGCGCGTGACGTTGGAGCACGAGAGCGTGGCGGCGGTCTGCCGCGCTACGGGGCGCTCGTGGCAGTCGGTCGCGGGACAGCTCAAGGCGGAATTGCCGTAAACCCGCCTGCGCCGTACCGCCGCGGCGCGGATTGCTATTAACTTTCCCCGCCCCGGCGCCGATAGAATAAGTAAGGAAGGGTGTTTCAATGGCATACGACACGGAAAAAGGGCGGTTTCTCTCCGCCCTGCGCGAATTTCTGAACACGCTTTCCGGTCAAATCTCGCACGACAACCAATGGACAATGCGCGGATTCATTGACATTTTCAAGAACGTCTACGGGCTTTCCGCAGACACAAAGGTGATTTCCAAGGCTTTGGAACTGCATTTGTTTCCACTGTTTCTGGACTTCGCGGAAAAAACCGGATACCGCATGGAGCCCGCTTCCCATCAGAACTGGTACCCGGATTTGAGCTTTATTTCCAAGGCGGACGGCGGCGTTAAATTCGCGGTTGACCTCAAAACCACGTACCGCGACGAAAAATACCCCGATTTCTGCAACGGCTTTACGCTCGGCTCCCACGGGGAATACTTTATCGACCGCAACAGCACAAAAAACGTGCAGTATCCCTACGGCGCATACGCCGGGCATTTCTGCGTAGGCATTATCTATTCCAGAGGCGGGGGCGCGCAGGAAGCGGCAAAGAAAGTATACAAGTTGGAAGAAGTCGGCGGTATTCCGGCGGTTGTCGAAAACTTTACGTTTTTCGTTCAGGAAAAATGGCGCATTGCCGGGGACAAGCAGGGAAGCGGCAACACGGCAAATATCGGGAGCGTCACGTATATCGACGACCTTGTGAACGGCAACGGCGTATTCGCAAACGCCGGGGAAGACTTGTTCCACGACTACTGGGCGAATTTCGGAAAGATGGAAGTCCCCGGCAAGAACGGGGCTTATCAGAAACTTTCGTCTTTCGGCGCGTATCTCCGTTATCGCGGGCTGCCCGAAAGCCTCAACAATCCGCCAAAAACAAGAAGGAGGCGGTAGGGTTGGAAAAGGTCTATGTCCCGCCGCTGAAAATACAGGGAATCAAAACGAAACTCGTCCCGCTTATCCGCGAGACCGCCGCGCTTGACCCGGATTCCGTATGGGTGGAGCCGTTCATGGGTTCGGGCGTCGTGGGGTTCAATATCAAGCCCCGCCGCGCCCTGTTCGCTGACCTCAACCCGCACATCATCGCCTTTTACAACGCCGTCAAATCGGGGGGAATCACGGCGCCGCTTGTGCGCGCCTGTTTGGAGGAACAGGGCGCGTTGTTGGCGGAACGCGGCGCCGATTATTATTACGCCGTCCGGGAACGCTTCAACGCCTATCATAATCCGCTGGACTTCCTGTTTCTCAACCGCTCCTGTTTTAACGGCGTCGTCCGCTTCAATCGGCGCGGGGAATTTAACACGCCTTACGGGCACAAGCCGCGCCGTTTTTCCAAAGCCTATATTACGAAAATCGTCCGGCAGGTGGAGCATATGGAAGAATGCCTGAAAGAATGCGATTGGCGGTTTGTCTGCCAGCCGTATCAGGACACAATCGCGGCGGCGCCGGAGGACGCGTTCATTTACTGCGACCCGCCGTATATCGGGCGGCATGTCGATTATTACGACCGCTGGGACGAGGCGTCGGAGAAGGAGCTTTGCCGGCTGTTGCGGGCGTCGGGGCGGCGGTTCATGCTGTCCACGTGGGAGGAGAACCGCTACCGCCGCAATGAATACATGGATACGCTGTGGGGCTTCTGCCATAAGCGCGGGCAGGCGCATTTTTACCATGTGGGGGCGCGGGAGGCGAACCGTAACGCAATGCTGGAAGCGCTCATGACGAATTACAACCCCGCGACGGCGCAATAACGCCGCGCCCTTTTAAGATTTCACAGCGAAAAGCGCGAACCTTCGGAAAAATCCGGGGTTCGCGCTTTCTTGCGCTCATTTCATCAGCTCGTACATAACGGCTTTAATCGTGTGCATACGGTTTTCCGCCTCGTCAAAGACAACGGAATGGCGCCCGTTACCCTCTAAACAAGTCCGAATGCGTGCCCGTGCGGTCAAGATAGAGCGCGTTTCCTTCCACGCGGTAAATCAAGAGCCAATCGGGACGGATGTGGCATTCCCGCCGCCCGCCATAGGCGTCCGAAAGAACGTGGTCGCGGTTTTCGGGCGGCAGGGGCGCGGGGATACGGAGCGTGTCCACAACGGCGTTTAACAGCGCCATATCATAGCCGCGCTTCATGCAAAGGCGTCGGTCGCGCCGAAACTGCGTCGTGGCGTTAAGTTCCAGCATGGCGCCTTACTCCCCGGCGTCGAGCATGGCGAAAAAGTCCGCCGTTGACCCTTTGAAACGCTGTCCGCCGCCCGTGCGTATCATTTCGTCCGTTTCCGCCATTGCCGCCAGCGTCTCGGCGTTCGGAACCTCCGCAAAGGCGCGGAGAAACGCCAGCAACGCGGTAATCTGGTAATCCGGCATGGCTTCGACAATCCGCACAGCCTGTTCGCGCTCGCTCATACGCGCCGCCCCCTTTCTCGCGGTTATTTCATGAGTTCGTACATAACGGCTTTAATGGTGTGCATACGGTTTTCCGCCTCGTCGAAGACAATGGAACGTTCCGACTCGAAAACTTCGTCCGTCACTTCCATGGCGTCGCGGTTGAAGCGTCCGCCCATTTCGCGCCCGATGTCCGTCTTGAGGTCGTGGAACGACGGCAGGCAGTGCATGAAGCGGCACTGCTCCCCGGCGGCGTCCATCAGTTCTGTCGTGACCTGATACGGCGACAAGGCGTCAATGCGCTCCCGCCATACCTCCATAGGCTCGCCCATGGACACCCAAACGTCCGTGTAAATCACGTCCGCGCCCTTGACCGCCTCCATGGGGCTTTCCGAAAACTCCAAAATCGCGCCCGTCGCCTTTGCGATTCCCTGACAGGTCTGCACAAGCTCCTTGCCGGGCCAGTAGGCTTTCGGGGCGCAGGCGACGAAATTCAAGCCCATTTTCGCGCAACCCACCATGAGGCTGTTGCCCATATTGAACCGTGCGTCGCCCAGATAGGCCAGCTTCGCGCCTTTGAGCCTGCCGAAATGCTCCCGAATCGTCAGGAAGTCGGCCAGAACCTGCGTGGGGTGGAACTCGTCGGTCAGGCCGTTGAACGTGGGGACGCCCGCGTACTTTGCGATTTCCTCCACGATACGCTGTCCGTAGCCGCGGTATTCGATACCGTCGTACATCCTGCCGAGCGTCCGCGCCGTGTCCGCGATACTCTCCTTGACGCCCATCTGACTGCCCGTCGAAATGTACGTGGCGCCCATGCCCAAGTCATACGCCGCCACCTCGAACGCGCAGCGCGTCCGGGTGGACGTTTTCTCGAAAATCAGCGCGACGTTTTTGCCGTCCAGATAGCGGTGGGGGACATGCGCTTTCTTTTTGGCTTTGAGG
>JAFXQD010000088.1 GCA_017527365.1 Oscillibacter sp. | reverse complement strand
TGTAGTCGGTGTCGTCAACGTCAGGGTCTTTCATCTTGTAGCGGCAGGAGCCGAGCGCGGAAGAGGGCGTGTACTTGAGCAGTTCCAGCTCCTTGGGGTCCTCTTGCGACATGTCGAACAGGCGGTCGTTGAGCACGCCGACAATGCCGTGCTCCGCGCCGAACACGCGGGTAATGGCGGGGTTTTTCAGGGCGGTGTCGATGACGCCGTAAACGCTGGAGTTGATGACGGACGTGGGGCCGCCGGACTGTCCGACGATGCAGGCGCCTTTCAGTTCGCTCATGGAAATGCCTCCTCAATAAATTGGTAGCGCTTATCATATCATCCAGAATTTGAAAATTAAATACTTGCTTTTCGCTTTTTTTTGTGGTAAGATAGGCGCGGACGGTTGTCCGGGGGTTTCTGTCCCCGTCGGGGGGCACGGACGCCCGCCGCGCCGCTCCGGAACGCCCGCAAGTTCCGGCGCGGGGCTCCGCGGCGCCCGCGCCCGCCGCAAGGCGCTTTCCCCGGACAGCGAAAATGTGCACAGGAGATGATTGCTATGCCCAAGGTTTACACGAAACCCGTCACCACCACGGAGATGTTCAAGAAGGCATACAACGGAGGCTATGCTATCGGCGCGTTCAATGTGAACAACATGGAAATCGTGCAGGGCATTACCGAGGCCGCCAAGGAACTGGAAGCCCCCCTGATTCTTCAGGTCTCCAAGGGCGCCCGTGCCTACGCCAACCACACCTATCTGGTCAAGCTGGTCGAGGCCGCCATCATCGAGACGGGACTGCCCATCACGCTCCACCTCGACCACGGCGACAGCTTTGAGCTGTGCAAGGACTGCATCGACGGCGGCTTTACCTCCGTCATGATTGACAAGAGCGGCCTGCCGTTCGACGAAAACATTGCTATTACGAAAAAGGTCGTAGAGTACGCGCACGACCACGGCGTGGTTGTCGAGGCGGAGCTGGGCACCCTCTCCGGCATTGAGGACGAAGTGAACGTGTCCGCCGAGGCCGCGTCCTACACCCGCCCCGAAGAGGTGGAAGAGTTCGTGCAGCGCACGGGTTGCGACTCCCTCGCCATTGCCATCGGCACTTCCCACGGCGCCTACAAGTTCACCGCCGCGCAGTGCACCCGCAACGAGAAGGGCGAGCTTGTCCCGCCGCCGCTCCGTTTCGACGTGCTCGAAGAGGTCTCCAAGCGCCTGCCCGGATTCCCCATTGTCCTCCACGGCTCCTCCTCCGTGCCCCAGCAGTTCGTGAAGATGGTCAACGAGAACGGCGGCAAAATGCCCGACGCCGTCGGCATTCCCGAAGAGCAACTGCGCAAAGCCGCGAGCATGTCGGTCTGCAAGATTAACATCGACTCCGACCTCCGCCTTGCCATGACCGGGACCATCCGCAAGTATTTCGCGGAACATCCCGACCATTTCGACCCGCGCCAGTACCTGAAGCCCGCCCGTCAGGCCATTAAGGAACTCGTCGCCCATAAGCTGGTTGACGTTCTGGGTTGCGACCACAAGGCTTTTGACTAATCCGCGAGCCTTCTAAGAATCTCCGACGGCGGCGGGTACGATGTGAACCGACCCTGAAAACGCCGTCCAAAGCCGGGGACGCGCAACGCGTCCCCGGCTTTCTATTTTCGACAAAATAATTTGACAAATTTCGCGCAAGACGCTATAATAAAGGGTGTCAGGAGCGTGGTTTCATGGACGAACAGGAATTGACCCGCGAAAGCGCGATTTTGCTGGACGAGGAGGAATCTTTACGCGCCGCCCGTGAGGACAGGGAGCGCGGCGACGTGCTGTCGCATGAGGAAGTGTGGGCGTAACGCCCCGCCGTTGCCAGCCGACCGCTCGCCGCCCGTCGGCGCGGCGCGGTTACATAGAAGGGAATGCATTATGGAAACTTCAATCAATAGTAAGACGATGGAGACTCAATCATACTCAAAAGAAAAAGAGCATAATGCATATATCCAATACAAAACTGAAGTTGGCGAATATGAAAAACAGAAGTTCTGGAACATTATTTCTGCTATTCTTTATGGTTTTTTGGGCGGCTTTATATTCTCAGGTTTGCTACAAATATTTATGATTGCTTTCTTCGCTTTTCTTGGTTCTGACAAAGTAACAACAGATATTTTATCCGCTTTTATTTTTCGTTCTCGTAGAGATGGCATTATTATAGGCATATGCATAGCAATTATTTCGCTCTATCAAAGAGAACTAAAAATAAGTGCAAAAAAGCATTTTATTTCCGCATATGAATTTTCTCATGCGCAGGATAAAGCAGAAGATGACCCTTTTCAAAACTCCATTAAGACGAGCTACAAATACCTTGACCGCTACTATGACGAAACGCAAAAACAGGCGCAACAGGGGTTTCGCATTACGGTTTTTATTGCCGTCTGCGGCGCATTGCTGATTTTCGGCGGCGTGGCGGCTATGTACCTTGGTTTTGTCCAACCCGCCTATATCACTTGCGCGTCGGGAGCGGTAACGGAGCTAATCGCGGCGATATTCTTCTACTTGTACAACAAAACCGTAACGAGCATGAGCCGCTATCATAACAAACTGGTACTTTCGCAAAACATTTCCTTTGCCTTGCGCGTGGCGGATTCGCTGTCGGAGGAGAAGAAGGACGACGCGAAACTGGCGATAATCAGCGAGCTTGTGAAGGATGTCAACGCGCAGATGATGAAAAGCGACGGCGACGCCGACGGGACGCCTGAAAAGGGCAAGCCGCCCGCGTCCGACGCCGAAACGCCGTCGGGATAAGCCGCCCATACGAAAGCCGGAGACGCGCCGCGCCCCCGGCTTTCGATTTTTTCCAAGAAAACTATTGACCGCCCGGAAAAACTGTGCTATACTGTCCGATACCTGTAAGAGGGTCTTTTCTTTTGCGCGTTTCGCGGGAGGGAAAGCCTGTCCGCGCAGGGAGGCTATGGCGTCCCCGGCGAACGCCGGGTTGCCGCCAACCATCCAATTATGAAGGAGGCGCCGTTATGAGAGTAAAAGTCACGCTGAGATGCAACGAGTGCAAGCAGAGAAACTACAACACCATGAAGAACAAGAAGAACACCCCGGACAAAATCACCCTGAGCAAATACTGTCCGTTCTGCAAGAAGCACACGCCGCACTCCGAGACCAAGTGAGAAAGGGCGGTTGACATGGCGGAACAGGAAAAGAAGAAGGGCGGCGGCTCTTCTTGGCTCCGCGAGACGCGGGGCGAACTGAAAAAGGTCGTGTGGCCCGACCGCAAGACCGTGACGAAAAATACCGGGACGGTGCTCCTGTGCTCTCTGTGCGTCGGAGCCTGTATCTGGGTGTTCGACTTCGCCGCGACAAGCCTTGTCAAGATGATTCTTGCCGTATTCGGCGGCTGAGGCGTCGGGCAATGTCACAGGAAGCGAAATGGTATGTCATCCATACCTATTCCGGCTACGAGAACGCCGTAAAGACCAGCATTGAGAAGTTCGTCAACGGGCGCCATTTGGAGGACAAGATTTTCCGGATGGAAATCCCCATGGAGACGGTCACGGAGATTACGGAATCCGGCGAGGCGCGGCAGGTGGAGCGCAAAGTGCTTCCGGGCTACGTCCTGATTAAGATGATTATGTCGGACGAGGTATGGCACATCGTGCGCAACATCCGGGGCGTGACGGGCTTCGCGGGTTCCGGCAACACGCCGATTCCCCTGACGGAGGAAGAGGCGCTGCAAATGGGCATGGAGAAGCACGAGGTGGTCGTGCGCTACCGCGTGGGCGACACCGTGCGCATTGTGGACGGGCCCTTGCAGAGCTTCACCGGACGGGTGGAGACTGTGGAGCCGGACAAGAACCGCGTCAGCGTCACGGTCTCGATGTTCGGCAGGGAAACGCCCGTGGAACTGGAGCTCGACCAAGTGGAGGTCGTGCGCTGAGGCGTTCCATGACGGAACAAAGCCGGGAACAGCCGCCGCGAGGCGGCGGGCGCTCCCGGCGCGAGTGGGAGGGGCGCGGAGGCGCCCCGCCGGACGGGAAAGCCCCGTCATCACCACATGAATTAGGAGGCGCCAACTATGGCACAAAAAATTACCGGCTACGTGAAACTGCAAATCCCCGCAGGCAAGGCGACGCCCGCGCCGCCCGTCGGACCCG
>JAFXQD010000087.1 GCA_017527365.1 Oscillibacter sp. | reverse complement strand
GATTGCGTTAGGCTTTTTCGACGGCGTGCATATCGGGCACGGCGCCCTGTTGCGCCGCGCCGCGGAGGAGGCGCAAAGGCGCGGCGCCGTCTCTGCCCTGTTCACGTTCGACCGCCCGCCGAAAGAGGTCGTCACGGGGATTCCCTGCCCTATGATTAACTCGCGGGAGGACCGCGCCGCCCTCGCCCGCCGCCTCTACGACGTGGAGCGGGTTATTATCGCGCCCTTCAACGCCGAAACTATGTCCACGGCGTGGGACGCGTTCGTCGCCGACATCCTGCGCGGGCGGTTGAACGCCGTCCATCTCGTCGCCGGGCACGACCACCGCTTCGGCTACCGCAACGCCGGGAATACGGAACTGCTCCAAGCCAAATGCGCCGAACTGGGCATGGGCTGCGACATCATCCCGAAAGTGACGCTGGGCGGCGTGACGGTCAGCTCCACGCATATCCGCCGCCTGATTGCGGCGGGCGACATGGAGGAGGCGGAACGCTTCCTCGGACACCCCCACGTCTTAACGCAGGAAGTCCGCCACGGGCGGCGAATCGGGCGCACCATCGGCGCGCCCACAATCAATATGGCGTTCCCGGAAGGCGTCATGTCCCCGGCGCACGGCGTTTACGCGACCGCCGCCGCGCTCCCTAACGGGCGGCGCTATCCCGCCGTGACCAACGTCGGCAACCGCCCGACCATCGGCGACGGCGGCGGCGTGACCGTGGAAAGCTGGATTCTCGGCTTTGACGGCGACTTGTACGGAAAGCCCGTGCGGGTTGAGTTCCGCCATAGAATCCGGGGGGAAATCAAGTTCCCGTCGCTCGACGCGCTCCGGGCGCAAATCGCCGCCGACGCCGACGCCGCCCGCGCTTGGTTTGCCGAACATCCGCTATAAAGCCGAAAAAATCCGCGAAAACCTGTTGCCAATTCCCTTGGAATATCGTATAATAAGCCCCGCAAGCCAAAAGCCTTTCGGATTAAGGAGGAGAGCCTATGAGCAAAACCGCCCGCATGGTGCTAAAAATTGTGGGGGCAAGCCTCGCGTTCGCCGCGTGCGTGTGCCTGATTATCGGCGGCTGGCATGATTTGAGCGTCGGGTACAGCGGCATCCGCAGCAGCCTGAGCCGGAAGTTCAGCTCCGAATACGACGATTACGACGACGAAGAGGAGCTTTTCCAGTGAGGCGACACGCCTTGACGCCCCGCCCCGTCCCAAAACGCGCCGCCCTCCCCGACGGGAGCGGCGGCGCGGCGCGTTTAATCGTTGTCGATTTCAAAGCTCAGGATTTCCCCGCTTGCGGCGTCGATGTCGTAGCCGTATTCGGAGCCCCCCGCGTAAAACTCCACCTCGTATTCCGCCCGCCCGCCGTCGCGGTCAAGTTTGACTTGAAGCCCCGACACGCCGCTTTCCGACAGCCCCGCGTGGGCTAACGCGATTGCTTTCGCCTCGTCCCGCCCGATGAGCCCGCCCTGCGCGGGGTCGCTTGCGGACGGCGGCGCGGCGTCGGCGGAGAGCTCCGCGCCGTCCGCCTCAAAGGACAGCACCGCGCCCGTTTCCGCGTCTATCGCGTAATCGTACTTGACGGAGCCGACGAAAAACTCAACCTCGTATTCCACGCGTCCGCCGTCCGTCTCCCTGTCCGTTTTGACAAAAGTCGCGTCGCTTTCGGAAACCCCGGCGTGTTCCAGCGCAATGCGCCGGGCGTCGGCGGCGGAAAGGCTTTGCGTCGTCGGCGCGGCGTCGGAAACGTTAAGCGGCGGCGCGGGGGCCTGCGCGGGTTGCGCGTCCGGGGCAGTTTGTCCGCCGCAAGCCGAAAGCGTCAGGACGGCGGCTGTCAGCAAAAATACGGCGCGTTTTTTCATGGGCTCGGCTCTCCTTTCAGAACGGGGCGCGGCGAAAGCGCGGGGGTTCGCCCCGCGCAAAAAAATACGAAAAACAGCTTGACAAATCTGTTTTAGCGTGGTAGAATAAAGCACTTTTGAGCAGTGGAATCGTCTAACAACCCACTTTAAATTTTGCTTATTATAGCGCGTTTTCGGGCAAAACGCAAGGGGTGCGCAACATTTTTCTAACAACTCCGCCCCGCGTATCGAACCCCGGCGCACGGAACCGCGCCGCCCTATTTCCGGGCTCTCCCCGGACAGGCGGCTTTTTCCGTAGCGCCGATTCCCCCGGCGGCGCCGCGCATATAAAAGGACGGCTTGCGCGGAGCGAGGGAGCGCGACGCGTTCGACGGCTTACATCACAGCGGACGGCTGGCGTTTCGGAACAGGAAAGGCGATGGTGAGATGGCAAAAATCAAACGTTACGGCAACACGCCCCGCATGAATTTCGCCCGGTACGAGGAAGTCGTGCCCATGCCGAACCTCTTGGAGATTCAGAAGAAGTCCTATCGGGAATTTCTGGAAACGGGTCTCCGGGAAGTGTTCGCCGACGTGGGCGCCATTACCGACTATCAGGGCAACTTGGAGCTGACTTTCATCGACTACAAGATGGACGAGGAGCCGCGCTACGACGTGGAGGAGTGCAAAGCCCGCGACGCGACTTACGCCGCGCCCTTGAAGGTCAAAGCCCGCCTGCGCAACAAGGAAACCGACGTGATGAAGGAGCAGGAGCTCTTCATGGGCGACTTCCCCCTCATGACCCACTCCGGCACGTTCGTCATCAACGGCGCCGAGCGCGTCGTGGTGTCGCAAATCGTGCGCTCCCCCGGCGTCTACTACGGGCGCGAAATCGACATCAAGACGGATTTGCCTATCCTGACATGCCAGATTATCCCCTACCGCGGCGCGTGGCTGGAGTACGAGACCGACACCAACGAGGTTTTCTGGGTGCGTATCGACAAGAACCGCAAGATTCCGATTACGTGCCTTATCCGCGCCTTGGGGCTCAAAACCGACGCGGAAATCTTGGAGCGGTTCAGCGACGACCCCCGCATTACCGCCACGCTGGAAAAGGACCCCTGCAAGACTTACGAGGACGCCATGCTGGAAATCTACCGGAAACTGCGTCCCGGCGAGCCGCCCACCGTGGAAGCCGCCGAAACCCTCATGAACAACCTCTTCTTTGACCCCCGGCGTTATGACCTGTCGGTCGTGGGGCGCTACAAGTTCAACCGCAAACTGTCGCTTTGGCAGAGAATCACCGGGCACGCGTTAGCCGAGCCCGCCGTTGACCCGTCCACGGGGGAAGTTTTGTTCGACGCCGGGCACGTCATGACGAAGGCGGAGGCGCAGAAGCTGGACGCGCTGGGCGTGTTCGAGGTTACGCTTGACGTGGAGGGTACGACCATCCGCGTGCAGTCCAACCGGATGTGCGACTTGCGGAAGTTCGTGGATTTCGACCCGGCGGTGTGCAACATCAAGGAGCGCGTGCGTTACGACGTGTTGCAGGAACTGCTGGCGAAGTACAGCGGCGAGGACTTGCTTGACCAGCTTCTGTTGCAGAAAGACCGCCTTGTCCCCAAGCACGTCATGATTGACGACATTCTGGCGTCCATCAACTATATGAACGGCTTGGCGCGGGGCATTTCCCTCAAGGACGACATCGACCATTTAGGAAACCGCCGTCTGCGCTGCGTGGGCGAACTGTTGCAGAACCAGTTCCGCATCGGCTTCTCCCGTATGGAGCGCGTGATACGCGAGCGCATGACCACGCAGGACTTGGAGAGCGTCACGCCGCAGAGCCTTATTAACATCCGCCCTGTCACGGCGGCGATTAAGGAATTTTTCGGCTCCAGCCCGTTGAGCCAGTTCATGGACCAGACAAACCCCTTGGCGGAACTGACGCACAAGCGGCGCCTGTCGGCGTTAGGCCCCGGCGGGCTCTCCCGCGAACGCGCCAATATGGAAGTGCGCGACGTGCACTACAGCCACTACGGGCGCATGTGCCCCATAGAGACCCCCGAAGGCCCCAACATCGGGCTGATTTCCTATCTGTCCACCTACGCCCGCGTGAACGAGTACGGCTTTATCGAGACGCCGTACCGCGCCGTGAGCAAGGAGACCGGGCGCGTCTCCGAGGCGATAACGTATATGACCGCCGACGAGGAGGACAATTATATTGTCGGGCCCGCCGCAGAGCCGCTGGACGAGTACGGGCGGCTCAAAAACGAGCGCATTACGGCGCGGCGCCGGGACGAAATCGTCGTGGTTGACCGCGACCGCGTGGACTATATCGACGTGTCCCCGCGCATGATGGTTTCGATAGCCACGGCTATGATTCCCTTCCTGCCCAACGACGACGCCAACCGCGCCCTCATGGGCGCCAACATGCAGAGACAAGCCGTCCCCCTGCTCCGCCCCCACGCCCCCATTGTCGGCACGGGCATGGAGCACAAAGTCTGCATTGACTCGGAAATCGTCGTGCTGGCGGAGGGCGACGGCGTCGTGACCGACGTGGACGCCCGCCACGTCGGCGTGGACTACGACGACGGGACGCACAAAAACTATAAGCTGATAAAATTCCTGCGCTCCAACCATACGACCTGCATTAACCAGCGCCCCATTGTGAACGTGGGCGACCGTGTGCACGGGAAGAAAATCGCCCCCGACGGGCGCGAAATCTCCGCCACGATTCTGGCCGACGGCCCGTCCACTGAAAACGGCGAGATTGCCCTTGGGCAAAATATCCTTGTCGGCTTCATGACGTGGGAGGGTTACAACTACGAGGACGCCGTGCTTCTCAACGAGCGCCTTGTGCGGGAGGACACGTTCACTTCCATCCACATTGAGGAGTTCGAGATTGATTCCCGCGACACCAAACTTGGCCCCGAAGAAATCACCCGCGACATTCCCAACGTCGGCGACGACGCCTTGAAGGACTTGGATTCCAACGGCGTCATCCGTATCGGCGCGGAAGTCAAGTCGGGCGACATTCTGGTAGGCAAAGTGACGCCGAAGGGCGAAACCGATTTGACGGCGGAAGAACGCCTGCTCCGCGCCATATTCGGCGAGAAGGCGCGGGAAGTCCGCGACACGTCCCTGAAAGTCCCGCACGGCGAGAGCGGCATTGTGCTGGACACGAAGGTTTTCACCCGCGAGGGCGGCGACGATTTGGGGCCCGGCGTCAATATGGTCGTGCGCGTGTATATCGCCCAGCGGCGCAAGATTCAGGTGGGCGACAAAATGGCGGGGCGCCACGGAAACAAGGGCGTCGTGTCCCGCGTGTTGCCCGAAGAGGATATGCCGTTCCTGCCCGACGGGACGCCGCTTGACATCGTGCTCAACCCGCTGGGCGTCCCGTCTCGTATGAATATCGGGCAGGTGCTGGAAGTCCATTTAGGCTACGCCGCGCAGAGGCTCGGCTTGAAGCTCAAGGCGGGCTTGCCCGTCAATATGGAATCCCCCATTTTCGACGGCGTGACCGAAGCCGATTTGAACGAAATCCGGAATTTGAAGTCCGACGCGCCGCTGAAAGTCGCAACGCCTATTTTCGACGGCGCCCGCGAACAGGACATTTCCGCCATGCTGGAGGAGGCGGGGCTTGACCCCGAAGGCAAGTCCGTGCTCTACGACGGGCGCACGGGCGAGCCGTTCGACAACAAGGTAACGGTCGGCTATGTCTACTTCCTGAAATTACACCACCTTGTTGACGACAAAATCCACGCCCGTTCCACGGGCCCCTATTCCCTTGTGACGCAGCAGCCGCTGGGCGGCAAGGCGCAGTTCGGCGGGCAGCGTTTCGGCGAAATGGAAGTCTGGGCTTTGGAGGCCTACGGCGCCGCCTACACCTTGCAGGAAATCCTCACTGTCAAGTCCGACGACGTGACGGGGCGCGTCAAAACCTACGAGTCCATTGTCAAGGGGCATAACGTGCCCCAGCCGGGCGTGCCCGAATCGTTCAAGGTGCTGGTCAAAGAGTTGCAGTCGCTGTGCCTTGACATCGAGGTGCTCGACGCGGACGGCAACCCCGTGGAGCTCAAGGACGACGAGGACGCCATGGACACGTTCAACCTTGCCCGCATGGACGCCGACAGCGACCGCCAGAGCCGCCGTTACGACGCGGCGGAGGAGTTCCAGAACGCCGGATTCGACGTGCAGGACGCCCCGCCCGACGCCGGCGCCGACATCGGGCTCAACGACGATTACACCGACGACGACGGCGACGACGATTTCCCCGACGACGACGGCGAACCCGTCGGCTTTTCCGACGACGACATTTCCGCGCCGGGCGGCGCTTACGCTTCCGGCAAAGGTTCCTTTGACTTTTCGGACGAGGACGACGGCGCGGACGACGCTTTCGGCAGGAAGGATTCCGGCGCGGAGGACTTGTTCTGAGGAGGAGAGAGCATGGACAACAACAAGGGCAACATCGTTTTCGACGCCATTAAAATCGGCATGGCCTCTCCCGAACAGATTCGCGCATGGTCTTACGGGGAAGTCAAGAAGCCGGAAACCATCAACTACCGCACGTTGAAGCCGGAGCGCGACGGGCTGTTCTGCGAACGCATTTTCGGGCCCACCCGCGACTGGGAGTGCCACTGCGGGAAGTATAAGAAAATCCGCTACAAGGGCAAAATCTGCGACCGTTGCGGCGTGGAGGTGACCCGCGCCAAAGTCCGCCGCGAGCGCATGGGGCATATTGAGCTCGCCACGCCCGTTTCCCATATCTGGTATTTCAAGGGCATTCCGTCGCGCATGGGGCTGTTGCTGGAAATCAGCCCGCGCATTCTGGAAAAGGTGCTCTATTTCGCCGACTATATCGTGACTGACCCCGGCGAGACGCCGTTGAGCCGCAACCAGATTCTTTCCGAGAAGGAGTACCGGGACTATCGGGAGAAGTACGAGGACGATTTCAAGGCGGGCATGGGCGCGGAGGCGGTGCAGAAACTGCTCGCCGTCGTGGGGCTGTCCCCGGAGGACAGCTCGCGCAAAATCGCGCTTATGGAGACCTGCGCCCGCCTGCGCGACAAGCTCCGCAACGACCCCGACGGGCTTTCGGAAGAGGAAGTCGCCGAACTGGACGCCGCCAAGGAGGAGTTGGAAACGTTCCATGGGCTGGACAATATTTCCGCGCAGCTCCACGCCGAATTGAAAACCGCGTCGGGGCAGAAGAAGGCGCGGATTGTCAAGCGGCTGGAAGTCGTGGACGCGTTCCGGCTGTCGGGCAACAAGCCCGAATGGATGGTGCTGGAGGCGCTCCCCGTCATCCCGCCGGAACTCCGCCCCATGGTGCAGTTGGACGGCGGGCGGTTCGCCACGTCCGACCTGAACGACCTCTACCGCCGCGTCATCAACCGCAACAACCGCTTGCACAGGCTCATCCAGTTGAACGCCCCGGACATCATCATCCGCAACGAAAAGCGCATGTTGCAGGAAGCGGTTGACGCGCTCATCGACAACGGGCGGCGCGGGCGCGCCGTCACGGGCGCCAACAACCGCGCCCTCAAATCCCTGAGCGACTTGTTGAAGGGCAAGCAGGGGCGTTTCCGGCAGAACCTGCTGGGAAAGCGCGTGGACTACTCCGGGCGCAGCGTCATTGTCGTGGGCCCCGAACTGAAAATTTATCAGTGCGGCGTGCCGAAAGAAATGGCCGTCGAACTGTTCCGCCCGTTCATCATGAAAAAGCTGGTCGAGGACACGACCGCGAACAATATCAAATCCGCCAAGAAGATGGTGGATAAGGGCGTGACCGAAGTCTGGGACGCGCTGGACGTTATCATCAAAGACCACCCGGTCATGCTCAACCGCGCCCCCACCTTGCACCGCCTCGGCATTCAGGCCTTTGAGCCCGTCCTTGTGGAAGGACGCGCCTTGAAGCTCCACCCGCTCAACTGCACGGCGTTCAACGCCGACTTTGACGGCGACCAGATGGCGATTCACGTCCCGCTCTCGGCGGAAGCGCAAGCCGAAGCCCGCATTCTCATGCTCTCGGCAAACAACCTCCTGCGCCCGCAGGACGGCGGCCCCGTCACCGTCCCCACGCAGGACATGGTGCTCGGCTCCTACTACCTGACCATGGACAGGATGGGCAAGGCGGAGAAGGGCGCGGAGACGATTTTCTGCAAAGACCCCGGCGACACGCCGCTACCCGCGCAGGCCGTCGCGGACGCCGACGACTTTGTTGCCGCCAACGCCCGTATTGACCTGATGAACGAGGCCTTGACGCGTGACAGCCGTCTGAGAGATTTGGACGAAAGCGAAAAGGCGCTCGTCATGGAGCGGCGCGAGGCGGCGGAAAAAGCGGGAATCCCGGCGGCGAAGATTGAGAAGTTCCGCAAGGCCTCTTACCGCCCTGTCCGCGTCTACCGTAGCGAGGACGAGGCGCTCATGGCGTACAACGAGGGCGTCATAGGCCCCCACTGCCCCATTTTGGTGCGGCGCACGTTTGAAATCGGCGGCAAGGTTCATATCGGCGTCGTGGAAATCACGCCGGGGCGCATTCTGTTCAACCAGAACATCCCGCAAGACCTCGGCTTTGTCGACCGCTCCGACCCCGCGCACATCTGCGACTATGAGATTACGGAGACCTGCGGCAAGAAGGAGCTCGGAAAAATCGTTGACCGCACTATCAACAAGCACGGCTTTACCATGGCGGCGGAAGTCCTCGACGTGATGAAGGCGACGGGCTACCGCTATTCCACGAAAGCCGCTATCACGGTTTCCATTTGGGATATGTCGATTCCCGAAAGCAAGTATGAAATGGTGCGCGACACGGAACAGCAGGTCGTGAACATTGAGAACCAGTACCGCATGGGCTTCATGACCGACCACGAACGTTATAAACAAGTCGTGGACGTGTGGGAAAAGACCACGGACGAAGTCTCCACCGCGCTACAGGACAATCTCGACCGCTACAACCCCATTTTCATGATGGCGGATTCGGGCGCCCGCGGCTCTATGAAACAAATCCGCCAGTTGGCGGGTATGCGCGGGCTTATCGCAAACACCGCCGGGCGCACTATCGAAATCCCTATCAAGGCGAACTACCGCGAAGGCTTGACCGCGCTGGAATACTTCATCTCCAGCCGGGGCGCCCGCAAGGGCTTGGCCGACACCGCGCTCCGCACCGCCGACTCCGGTTACCTGACCCGGCGCATGGTGGACGTGTCGCAGGAAGTCATTATCCGCGAAGAGGATTGCGGCGTCACGCACGGCATTAAGGTTAGCGAAATCAGCGAAAACGGGCAGGTCATCGAAAAATTCGCCGACCGTCTGCGCGGGCGCTACCTCGTGGGCGACATCGTGGACGAAGAAACCGGGGAAATCCTGCTCTCCAAAGAAAACATGCTCATGGAGACGGACGCCAAGATTCTGGAAACCCATAAGTGGACGCAGGCGAACCCGCGCCCGGAGGACGTTTGCAAGTACGACCCCGCCGACCCCGACGCCCGCCCCACCGTCATGATTCGCACGGTCTTGACCTGCCGGGCGAAAAGCGGCGTCTGCGCGTGTTGCTACGGCATGAACCTCGCCACGCAGCAGCCCGTGGGGCCCGGAGAGGCCGTCGGCATTATCGCGGCGCAGTCCATCGGCGAGCCCGGCACGCAGTTGACTATGCGCACGTTCCACACGGGCGGGCTTGCCGGAGGCGACATCACGCAGGGCTTGCCCCGCGTCGAGGAACTCTTTGAAGCCCGCAAGCCCAAGCGCATGGCGACGCTTGCGGAAATCGGCGGCACCGTGCACTTTGAGGAGGCGCAGAAGGGAAGCCTGCTCAACCTGATTATTATGAACGAGGCGGACGGGGAAAGCCGCACCTACGCCGTGCCCCATACCGGATTGCTGGTCAAGGAGGGCGAGAAAGTCGCCGTCGGCGCGCAGTTGACCTACGGCGCCCTAAACCCCCACGACGTGTTGCGCATTCGCGGCGCCGACGCCGTTTACAACTATCTCATTCAGGAAGTCTTGCGCGTGTACCGTCAGCAGGGCGTGGACATCAACGACAAGCACATTGAGGTCATTGTGCGGCAGATGATGCGCAAAGTGCGCCTTGAGGACGCCGGGGACACGACGCTTTTGGACGGTTCCATGGTCGACGTGCTCGAACTGGAAGCCGCCAACGCCGACATTGACCGCCGCAACGAGGCGGGCGAACGCGGCGCGGACGGCGAGCCGCTCAAAAAGGCCGTCGGCACGCAACTGCTCATGGGCATTACGAAGGCGTCGCTGGCCACCGATTCCTTCCTTTCGGCGGCGTCGTTCCAAGAGACCACCAAAGTCTTGACGGAGGCGGCGATTAAGGGCAAGTCCGACCGCCTCATGGGGCTGAAAGAAAACGTCATCATCGGCAAGCTGATTCCCGCCGGGACGGGCTTGCAGAGGTATCAGGACTTAGCGGAAACCATGGAAACTCCGCCCGTGGAAGTCGAAATAACCGCGGACAATCTGGAAATGGCGCTGTAAGCGCCAAGGCAAATAACGGGGAACTCCGGTTTCGGGGTTCCCCGTTCGGATAAGGGGGGCTTACTATGAAACTCGGCGTGGTCGGCACGGGCATGATAGCGAAAGAGGCGCTTCCGGTTCTGCGGAAAGTCGGGGTTGACATCGGCGCGTTGTGCGGGACGCCGCGCTCCGCCGAAACCGTGCGGACGCTCTGCGCGGAATACGCAATCCCGAAAGGCTTTTGCGATTTCGCGGAATTTCTGTCCGAAAGCGGCGTTGACACGGCTTATTTGGCCGTGCCAAACTCCGCGCACTATTCCATGGCGAAACAGGCCTTGCAAGCCGGGAAGCACGTCATACTGGAAAAGCCCATGACGGACAACGTGCGGCAGGCGTCCGAACTCGCGGAGTTGTCGCGGGAAAGCGGGCTGTTGCTCTTTGAGGCCGTCACGACGCGCTTGCATCCGAATTATCAGGCCGTGCGGGAGTTTCTGCCAGAAATCGGGGCTGTAAAGCTCGCGCAGTGCAATTTTAGCCAGTATTCAAGCCGCTACGACGCCTTCCGGCGCGGGGAAACGCCCGTGTCTTTCGACCCGGCGAAATCCGGCGGCGCGCTGATGGATTTGAACGTTTATAATTTGCATTATCTTGTCGGGCTGTTCGGCAAGCCCGGCGCCGTGCGCTACCTCGCCAACGTCGAGCGCGGCGTTGACACAAGCGGCGTCGCAACGCTGGATTACGGCGCGTTCAAGGCGGTCAGCGTCGCGGCGAAAGACTCGGCGTCGCCCTGCCGTTGCGTAATACAGGGCGACAAGGGCTATATCCTGCAAGAATCCCCGGCGAACATGTGCGGGAAAGTCGTTTTGCGCCTGAACAACGGCGCGGAGAAGTCCCGCGACGCGTTCGGCGGGCACCGCATGGAGCCGGAGTTTGAGGCGTTCGCCCGCGCTGTCGACGGCAACGACCGCGCCTTTTGCGACAGCCTGCTTGAACAGAGCGTGATTGTCGCCGGACTGCTCACGGAAGCGCGAAAACAGGCGGGAATCCGTTTCCCGTCGGACGAGGCGTAAATAAAAGCCCCCGGTTTTGCGGAAACCGGGGGCTTTTCGTCCCACGCGCCGCCGCGAAAAAAGCCGTCCGGAAAGTTTCACAAAAAAGTATCCCCGGCGCCTGAAAATTTCTGTTGCCGCCGGAGGCGGAAGCGTGGTATAATGGCAAACCGTAAAAAATCCCTTAGCGGTTGCGATAAGGAGGGACTGTTGTTGAATCAAACGGTTCGGAAAAAAAAGCGGCCCGGAATCCCGGAACGCCTGTGCGCGTTGGCGTCGGAGAAAAGCCGCGCCTGTTGTCTGCTCGCCCTCGCCCTCGCCGTCTTATGCTGTCTCACCGGGGAGCGGGCGGTAATCCGGGACAACCCGGCGGCGTACCTTCCGGAAGATTCCGAAACCCGGCGCGGGCTTGCCGTCATGGAGGCGGAGTTCAAGGAGCCCGTCACGCGCCGCATTCTTGTGGACAACATCGCCGCGCCGCAGGCGGCGGAACTCGCCGAACGGCTTTCGCTGGCGGCGGGCGTGCGCTCGGCGGACTTCGACGAGGCGACGGACTATCAAACGGGAATCGCCCGCCTGACGGTGGCCTTCCGCGACGAGGACACCGAAAAGGCGTTCTCGCAACTGCGCTTCATGCTGGAAGGCTACGACTATTCCGTCGTCGGGGACGCGGGCGGCGCGAATGCCTTTCCTGCGGAAATCCGGCTCGCCGCCATGCTCGCGTTTGCGGCGGCGCTGGTCGCGCTGGCGGCTCTGACGGCCTCCCCCGCCGTCGCGGGCGCGGCTGTCGTACTGCTCACGTTCGGCGCGGCGTTCCTGTTCGACAGCGGGACGCGGTTCCTATTAGGGGAAATCTCCCCGGCGGCGGCGTGGGGTTCGGCGCTCCTGCAACTCGCGCTCTGCCTCGTATGCGTCCCGCCCATGTTCCGCCGCTACCGCAAAGCGCGGGCGCGTATGGACAGGCGCGACGCCCTGCTTGCGGCGTGGCAGGACGTTGCCCCGGCAATCCTGTGCGGCGGCGCCGCGCTGACGCTCTCCCTGCTCGCCATGGGCTTGCTTCATTTGCGCACGGGCTTTGACCCCGGTTTCGTAACGGCGAAAGCCGTCGCCCTGACGCTTGCGACTATCTTCTTTTTGACGCCCGCCCTGCTCGCGGAACTCTGCGAATTTCTCGACCGCGCCCTTCCCCGCGAGGACGCCGCGAAAGCGTCGGCGTCGGCGGAGTTCGCGTTCAACACGCGCTTTGCCGTCCCGGCGCTGTTCGCCGCCGCGCTGATTGCGGCCAACGTCGGCGCGGGCTACTTCCCCCGCGTCTACGGCCCCGGCGCGTTGCCGATTCGCCTGCCGTGGGGCGCGCAGAAAGCCGAGGCGCAAACGGAGGCGCTCTTCGGCGCGGACAACGAGCTTTCCATACTCATCCCGGCGGGGGACGCAAGCCGCGAAAGCGCGTTGCTGGCGGAGCTGTCCGCGTTGGACGAGGTGCGCACGGCGCGGGGGCTCGCCAACATGGAAATCATGGGCGGCTACGCGCTCGCCGAACGCCTCACGCCGCGCCAATTCGCGGAGCTGATGGACATCGACACGGACGCGGCGCGGCAGATTTACGCCGCGTACATCGAGGCGGAAGGCGCCTACGGGCACCTGTCCGCCGGAGCGGACAACGCCGCCATTCCGCTGGCGAATATGCTGTTGTTCGCCTGCGACCGCGCCCGCGAGGGCTACGTCACGCTCAACTGGGGCGGCGACAACGCCCTTGAACTGCTCTACCGGCGCACGGAAAACGCGCTCCTGCGCATGGGCGGCGACAATTACAGCCGACTGATTTTAAATTTGTCCATTCCGCAGGGAAGCTCCCGTTCGTTCGCGTTCCTCTACACGCTCAAAAGCCTCGTCGGGCGCTATTACCCGGAAGGCGCCCTGTTCGCGGGCGACGCCGTGCGCGACGCCGATTTGTCCGCCGCCTTCCGCCGCGATTCCGTCCTGTTCTTTGCCCTGACGTTCTCCGCCGCGCTTGTCGCGCTCTACTTCGCCCTCGGCTCCTTCGGCGCGGCGCTCGCGTCGGCGGCTGTCGCGCAGGGCGGCGCTTGGATTACGTTCGCCCTCTGGCTGGCGGCGCGGCAAAGCCTCTATTTCCTCGCGGATTTGCTCGTCGGCGCCGCGCTAATGGCCGTCGGGCTTGTCTTTGCGTCGCTCATCGCGGCGCGTTGCGCGGAATACGGGCGGGGCGCCGACGCGAAAACCGCCCTTGCGCAAGCCTTGCGCGACATGTCCCCCGCCGTCAAGGTTTCGGGAACCTCCGCCGCTTTGATTTTCATCGCCATAGGAATCGCGGCGCCGAACCGCGTCGCGTCGTCCTTCGCGCTCTGTCTGGGCGCGGGCATGGCAATTTCCGCCTTCCTGACGTTGCGGGTACTGCCGCAGGCGCTGTTGTTCGCGGGCGCGGCGAACTCCGCCGCCCCGGCGCCGGAACGCGTCCGCGAATCCGGAACGCCGCCGGAGCGGACGGAAACCGCGCCGGAGAGGGAATATCCCGCCGTCGCGGAAAGCGCGTCGGGCGGAGACGAGCCCGCGCATACGGAAAGCGCGTGGGGCGACGAGGAATCGCCGGGAATCGGCGGCGGAACGCCCGCCGAAATCGGCGCGGAGGAATCCGGGGAAACCGCCGAACCCGCAGGCTTGGCGAAAACCGCTCAAGAGAGCGCGAAAAAGGAGGCGTCCGACGATGAGGAATAAGCGGAAAAGCGGCGTCCGTTTGGCGGCGGCATTCATGTCGCTCTTGCTGGCGTTCTGGACGGTCGCGGACAGCCTGCCCCGCGCCCGTGCGCTCGAAACCGACCCCGAAACCGGCGCCGTGCTGATTTCGTCGGCGGCGGACTGGCGGCAGTTCGCCCGCGCCTGCACGGTAAACACGTGGTCGCAGGAAAAGCTCATCCGACTGACCGCCGACTTGGATTTGAGCGGGAGGGACTTCCTGCCCATCCCCACTTTCAGCGGCGAGTTCTCCGGAGAGGGATTTACCATTTCAGGCTTGAACCTCACTTCCGAAGGCTCCAATATGGGGCTGTTCCGCTACGTGCAGGAGGGCGCGATTGTCCGCTCCCTCAACGTCTCCGGGCGCGTGCAACCCGGCGGCGACGCGGAGCAGGTCGGCGGAATCGTCGGCGTAAACGCCGGGAGCGTGCTGGACTGCACGTTTTCCGGGACGGTCACGGGGCGGAACAACGTCGGCGGGATTGTCGGCGAGAACACGGAGACCGGGGAAGTGTCCGGCTGTACGGCGAAGGGAACCGTGCAGGGGCGGCGGCGCACGGGCGGAATCGTCGGGCGCAACCGCGGGCTTCTCCTGAAATGCTGGAACGAATCCGCCGTGAACACGACCGCGCCGGGGGAATCCGTCACGGCGTCGGAAGCCGCGTTCGATACGGGCGGCGTCGCCGGGACTTCCACGGGCGTCCTGCAAAGCTGTGCCAACGTCGGGAGCGTCGGAATCGCGCACACCGGATATAACGTCGGCGGGATTGTCGGGCGGCAGTCGGGCTATCTGGCGGGCGGCGAGAATCGCGGAACCGTGCGCGGGCGCAAGGACGTTGGCGGAATCGCCGGGCAGGCCGAGCCGGACATTACCCTTTTGGCAGACCCTACCATCCTTTCGGAACTGCGCAGCCAGTTGAACACCCTCAACGAACTGATTGACAGCGCCCTCGCGGGCAACGAGGCGAACCGCTCCGGGCTTGCGCGGCAGTTACAGCAGTTACAGCGCAACACGAACACGGCGCGGGACTTGTCGCGGCGTCTGCTTGACGAGTCGTCGCAAAGCCGCGAAACGACCGTGACGAATATCCGCTCTATGGCGTCGTCGGTG
The DNA here is from genome assembly GCA_017527365.1 of Oscillibacter sp. GTDB lineage: Bacteria > Bacillota > Clostridia > Oscillospirales > Oscillospiraceae > Oscillibacter. The sequence goes on along the minus strand of JAFXQD010000087.1, from coordinate 2,459 downwards.
ACGGGCGCGCTGGACAGGATTAAACTTTCTTTGGTAACCTTTTCCGGAACCACGACCCGCGCCGAAACCGCCATAGGGCTTTTTGACATCGCCATAGACGCGCTGGAAGAGACGCGCATTCTGGAAGAGGACACGATAAGCGCCTTGCGCAACGAATCGCTTGCGCTCAAAAACGCGGCGCAGGAGCTCTCAACCGCCATCTCAAAACTGCAAAGCGGCATGGAGGAGCTGGAAAACGCCGTGCTGGTGCAGGACAGCACGGCGCAGAAAAATGCGCTTTGGGCGTTGTCGGACGCCGTCGGAGCCGCGGCGGAGGCGAAAACCGATAGCCGCAACGCGCTGGAAGCCATCGGAAACGCCCTCAACCGGGGCTTCCCGCTCAACATCAACGACGCGCAGTCGGCTTTGGGGCGCGTCAACGCGTCCTTGCGCGACCAAGTTTCCGCTCTGCGCACCGTCGGCAACAATATCGACGCCCTCGCGCAGCGCTCTTCCATCGACTGGGACAGGCTGGAACAGGCTCTGCGCGGCTTGCGACAGCCCGCGAACGCGTTCCTGACGGCGGCGCGGAAACTCCCCGGCGCGGCTACGGACTTGTCCGCCGCGTTGCGCAACTTGGACGACCCGTCCGGGCGGCTTATCGACCCCATGTCGCATGTCGCCGACGCCGCCGACAACCTCGGCGGCATTGGCTCGGAATTGGAATCCGCCTCCACGGAGCTCTACCGCGCAGTCTCCGACTTGCAGGAGACCGGCGCCGTCAGCGTGACCGTCACCAGCAACACGGAGGAGTTGCGCAGTACCGGAAACTCCCTTTACACCGCCCTTGGCACGTTGACTAACACCTCCGACGCGCTGAACGTCGCGGTAAACCGCTTGGGCGAAAACGTGTCGGCGAATTTGCAGGGAATCAGCCAGCAGTTGAACGCCGTTTCGGAAGCCATGCTCCGGACGCTGGAAAACATCAATACGGGCGCCGTGGGCGCGGATACCGTCGTTTCCGACGTGTCAGACCACGACGTTTCCGGGACGCGTCTGGGCAAGATTACGGAGAGCGTCAACATGGGCGCGCTGGAGGCGGACCGCAACGCGGGCGGCATCGCGGGCATGGTCGGCATTGAGTACGACATCGACCCGGAGGACGACATCACGGGCCCGCAGACCTTCGGCAGTACGCTGGAAACGAGAGCCGTATTGCAAGCCTGCCGCAATCAGGGGACGGTCACGACGCGCAAGGACTACGCCGGGGGAATCGTCGGGCGCATGAACCTTGGGACGCTCGTTTCCTGCGAGAACTACGGCGCGGTCAAGAGCGCGGCGGGCGGCTATGTCGGCGGATTGGCGGGGCGTTCGGGCGGAATCGTCCGCGAGAGCTGGAGCCGCTGCGCGGTGTCCGGTGAGCGCTACGTCGGCGGTATCGCCGGACAGGCGGACGTGTTGCAGAACTGCCGCGCCATCCCCACGTTCCCCAACGTCTCCGACAGTATGCGCTCCGTCGGCTCCATCGCGGGGAGCGCGAACCCCTCCGACGGCAGAATCCAAGGGAACCTCTTCCTTGACAACGGCGTCGGCGGCATTGAGGGAATCAGCTATATCGGAATCGCCGAGCCCGCCTCTTGGGAGACTTTGCTTGTCGAGGGCAACCCGCCCGAAGCGTTTACGGAATGCGCGGTCGTGTTCGTCATCGACGGCGCGGAGGTCGAGCGGATACCGTTCCAGTACGAGGACGATTTGAGCGGCATTGTCCCGCCGGAAATCCCCGTCAAGGGCAATTTGCACGGCTACTGGCCCGCGTTCGACACTACCGGACACCACCCCGACATCACGCTGGAGCCCGTCTACGAGCCGTATATCACCATGATTGCAAGCGACGCCAAGTCCGGCGAACAGCCGCTTGTGCTTGCCGAGGGCAACTTCACAAGGGAATCCGTCGTGAGCGTGACGGAAAGCGAAGTCGGCGCGCCCGCCGGGGCGGATTCCATGGTCATGGACATCCGGCTGGAAGGCGCGGAGTTGCCGGAAAGCGGCGTCGTCCCGCTCCGCCTGCTCAACGACACCGGGACGCGGGCGACGGTCTGGCGCTTCCATGACAGCCGCTGGCGCACGGTCGATTCCAAAGCCAACGGGCATTACCTGCTTGTCGATATGGAAGGCGCGAGCGGGACTTACTGCGTAATCCCCGGCGGCGCGGGGCAGGCGGCGATGGTGCGCCACTTAATCCCCGTCGCGGCGGCTGTGCTGTTCGTCCTGATAGTCGCGGCGGTTATCCGCCGCAGTCGCAAAGGGCGGCAGAGGCAATACGAATAAGGACTTGCACAAAAATAAACCGCTCGAATGGTTGCGCCGCCCAAAGCCCTCCCCTTTGGGGAGGGTGGCGCGTAAGCGCCGGGAGGGGGCTAAAAAAGACCCCCTCTGTCGCCTTACGGCGACATCTCCCCCATAGGGGGAGACTTTAGGCT
>JAFXQD010000086.1 GCA_017527365.1 Oscillibacter sp. | reverse complement strand
GGCGGACGCCGACAGCTCCTCCCGTGAAAACGGCTTCGCGCCGTCGGCCTTCCCGGACGCCGCCGCGCTATGCCGATACGCCTCCGCCAATTCCTCCGGGGTCACGCGCCGCCCGCCGCTGTCGGCCTTCCCGGACGGCTCCGCGTCGGCCTTGGGCTCGTCCTTTCTGAACGCGTCCACCTCGCGCCGGATTTCCTCAAAGGTCTGCGGCACGAACGGCTTGCGCTCCTTGACAAGCTCCGTGCCGTAAGCGACGGCTCGCGGCTCGTCGCCGGGCTCCGCCGCCTTGGGCGCCTTCCCCGGAGCGGCGCGGCGCGTCAGCCGCCCCCACGCCGCGCACAGCGCAAGCCCCCCGGCGTTGCACGTCACGAACACCCCCACGCAGTACATCGCCGCGTCCCACAGTTCAAGCGTCGTCATAGTTGCTCTTTCCTTTCTTAATAAACGATACCACGCGGACGCTCCCGCCGACAATCTTTCCCCCGCCCTTCCACAGCGGCGATTCGTCCGCCACAAGCCATTGCAATATCTCCCGGAACTCCGCCTCCGCCTCCGGGCAGGCTCGGCGAAGCGTATGGGAAACCGCCTCTATAATAGAGCCGATGTCCATAGCGACTTCCGTCAACTCCCCCGCGACGTTCAACCCCTTCACGTCGCCGTCTTTCACGCTTGCCGTCAACATGGCGTTTCCTCGGTTTCCTTGCCCAGCAGGCGCCGGAACGCCTCCCGCATAGCCGCCGCGGACGGCAAGTCCGGGTACGGCGCCCAGTGCGTGACCTCCCGGAGCGGGTAACTTGAGAACGGGGGGTCCGCCGTGAGGAACTCGCGCCCGTCCCAGTACGCGGCGCGTATGGACGGGACGCGTCCCCGTATGGGGTCTCCGTCCGCGCCCGCCCGCAGGTAAGCCGCAAGGACATAGCCCGCCTTTTGCGGCGTCTCCTCCGACGCGTCCCGCCAGCGCACAACGCGCTCCAAGCCTCCTATCATCTCTGTTTCCCCCTTTGCTTTAACCGCGTTTTGGTTCCGTAGTAGAGAGGATTCACCTCCAGAAACGGGCAGACCTTGCGCCCGTCGCCGTTGGGATTCGCGCCGCACTTGCCGCCGTCGCGGAGAAGGCAGCCCCGGCAGGGGCTCCCGTCGTTGAGCTTGTCCAACGCCAGCGCGTCGACGCAGTAGACGAACGTTTCTTCGCGGTTGCCCGAATTGAGGTAGTGTCCGGGCGGGTACGCCGCGTTCATCAGCCCGCGCCCCCTTCCGCCAAGAACCGGCGCTTGAACCAGAGCGCCCCGCGATAGTTCCGCTCCGTCAGGTCTTGCGCGGCGTCGGCTTCCTTCGCCAATCCCTTGGCGCGGAATTTCCTCGTCCGCCGCCGCCACGCCGCCGCGCCGCGCATGAAATCGCGGTATCTGTCCATGTCCGTCATCACGCGCTTTCGCCCCCTCTCATCGACTGCGACTTCCAGAAAAGCGCCCGCCGATACGTTCTCTCCATCTCCGCTTTCTGTTCGGCGGCGTCCATGAACCAAGTATTGGAGAGGCTCAGTTTCCAGAGCCGCCGCCAAATCGCCGCGCCGCGCATAAAATAGCGGTACATCTCTATGTCGCTTCTCACGCGCCCCCGCCCCCTTCCGTGAACCGCTCCGCAATCCACCGCTCCAGCAAGGGGCGGTAGATGTAGCACACGGGCGACTTGTCCGTCAGAACGCAGTCGCCGAACGGAAACACCCGTTGCGCCAGCCCTTCCCGCAGGGTCTCGCGGGACGTTTTCATCCCCACTTCCCGCAGGCGCCTGACCGTCTCCTCCGTCGTCATCAGGTCTCCCGGCACGTCAGCCGCCCCCTTCCCGCGCAGCCAAATACGCGTATCCGCTGTCCTCGGCCTCTTCCGCCAGCTCAAACAGCGCGTCGGCGACGGCGCCCTCAAAGACGCCGCGCAACTCCCCGCACAGGACATACATCTCCTCCGGCGTATGCCCTTTGGACAGTTCCCGCGCTATCTCCTCCGCGCTCTTCCCTATGCGGCGGATGATGTCCGTGTGATATTTCACTAAGCCCCGGAGTTCGCGCCGCCGTTCCGCCAATACCATGCCAAATCCCCCTTTCCGCCGCCCGCACGGGCGGCTTTTGTTTTACCCGCGCCGCCACGCCGCCTTGCGCCGGACATGCCCCGCGTCGCGGTCAATCTCCGCCCGCAGGAACGCCCAAGGCTTGTAGAGCGGGCTCAATGTCCCGTATTCCGTGTCCTCGCCCGCGTCGGCGTACTTCAGCGCGGCTTTTAGCAGTTGCCCGGCTTCTTCGCAGGACAGCTCCTTCGCCAACTCCCGCCACGGGTCCAGCCAGAACCGCACGTAGCGCAGTTTCCGTTCTTCCATGCTCTTGCTCCTTTCTCATCTCACGCCAATGCCGCCCGGCGGCGCCGCTCGCAGTCCCCGTGGGAACAGCTCATGGCCGGGCAGGTCAGGCAGGCCTCCATTTCCGCGTCGGAATCCGTAGCGCCGGGGCGCGCCTTTTGCGGCCCGCGCCCTTTCGCGCCCGGAAGCCCCGCCTCGCTCCGCCACTTGGCGACCGTGCTCATGCCAACCCCGTACAATACGGCAATCTCCATGTTCCGGCGCCCCGCGTTCTCCGCGAAATCCTCCGGAAGCGGACAAAGCCGACTTCCGCGCCCCCGTTTCCCCACGCCCTTACTCCTTTCCCGTCCCCGCGACGCCGCGCAACAGGATGTCGCGGATTTCCGCGTAGCCCATGCCCGCCTCAATCAGCGCGGCGATTTGCCCTTCCTTTACCCGCACGGCCTCCAACTCGTCGGAAGTCATATAGTCGGCGGCGTCGGCGCCGGGCGGCGCCCCGCGCTCTTTGCGGATACGCGCCGCGCAAGCCCCCGTCGCGGCCTTGTACGCCAAGTCCGTGTAGATTTTGTAGTACCGCGCCTTGTGCGGCGTGTCGGGCAGGCAGTCGCGGATAACGTCGGTCAGCGCCCGCCGCGCCGGAATCCCCCGCGCCCGCCCAAGCTCCCGCCTCGCCAG
>JAFXQD010000085.1 GCA_017527365.1 Oscillibacter sp. | reverse complement strand
TTTCCAGCAAACCGTAAAACGCCTTCTCAATCCGAGTATCTTCCATTCCAAGCACTCTCTTTCCAACGTGTTTTTCCTATTCTATCCTATCATGACTTTAATTTCAAGGTGTTGTATTTTATTTCGTGATAAATCCTAACGCGCCGCAGGAGAGCTTTTTCGGGCATATGAAAGACCATATCGGCGAAAAGGTCAAAGGATGCGAAACTTACGGGCAGGTAAAGTCGGTCATCGACGAGTATATGGACTACTACAACAACGAGCGTTATCAATGGAAGCTTGCCAAGCTTTCTCCCAATGAGTATTACCAATTTTGCGTAACGGGAAAATATCCGCTCGCTGCGCCGAATCCGCCTCCCGCGCCCAAAGTTAAAAAATCCCCGAAAGAGTTAGGACGCCGCTCCGCGGAGAACAGGACTTCGGCGCTCCCTGAGGAACGTCCGCGCCGCGAAAGCTGATTTCCTACCTTGCGCGGCTGTTCGGAAACCATACCCTCCGGCGCGGAAAATTGTGGAACGGCTTGATGTTCGCCGCAGGCAGGCCGGACAATTAGTAAATCAAATTTCTATTGACACAGCGGGTTCCCTGTTGCGGTAGGCTGGTTATGCCGGACGGCTTAGCCGCAATAGGGGGTTCTGTGTCAAAGGAAAATTGTTTATCTCATTGGGAGGCCGAATTGCGGACTCCCTTGGTAAAAAGGATAAACGGACTTGCTGCGCCGAAATACGCGTTCGTCATATCGACTTGTGCGGTCGTCCAATTTAGTTGATTGTTATAGGAATCATTCTTATTTCTTTTGTATTGGCTTATTTAATACGCTGACGGTTTGCCGAGCGCAGTTATCAATATGGAATCACCGTCATTATAAGTAAGCCGCCGTTCCCCGGATACCCGGAGAACGGCTTTTTCCTTATTTATGCGCCTTTTCGTACTTATCCAAGAACGCTACCAACGCCTCGACGCCCTCTTTGGGCATGGCGTTGAATATCGACGCCCGCAGGCCTCCGACGCTCTTATGCCCTTTGAGGTTCTCGAACCCCGCCGCTTTCGACGCCGCCACAACTTTCGCGTCCTGTTCCGGCGACGGCGTGACGAACGGCACGTTCATGAGCGACCTGTCGGATTTCGCCGCCGTGGCGCGGAAAAACGCGCTGTTGTCCAGAAAGTCGTACAGAATCGCGGCTTTCTCGCGGTTGCGCCGCTCCATTTCCTCCAAGCCGCCGATGTCCAGCAGGTACCGGAACACCTTCCCGCAACAGTACAGCGACCAGCAGTTGGGCGTGTTGTACATGGAATCGTTGTCGGCGTGGGTCTTGTAGCGCAGGTAGACCGGGACTTTGGGGTCTAAATCGCCCCGGATTAAGTCCTCCCGCATAATGACAATCACCATACCGGCGGGCCCTACGTTCTTCTGGACGCCCGCGAAAATCAGCCCGTAGCGGGACGCGTCGCAGGGGCGCGACAGGAACATGGACGACTGGTCGGAGACTAACGGCTTGCCGTGCGTCTCCGGGAGACGATAGAACGTCGTGCCGTGGATGGTTTCGTTTTCGCAGATGTAGACGTAATCGGCGTCGGCGGGGATGTCGAGCGCGGAGCAGTCGGGGACATAGGAAAAGTTGTCGTCGGCGGACGACGCGGAAACGATAACGTTGCCGTAGCGTTTGGCCTCCGCCAACGCCTTTTGCGACCACGCGCCGCTCTCGACATAGCAGGCGGTTCCGTTGCGGAGCAGGTTCATGGGAACCATGGAAAACTGTAGCGTCCCGCCGCCCTGAACGAACATCACGCGGTAGTTGTCGGGAATGCGCATGAGTTCGCGCAAATCGGCTTCGGCGTCGTCGCGGATTTTCTGGAACGCGGCGGAACGTTGGCTCATTTCCATGACGCTCATGCCGCTCCCGCGATAGTTCATCACTTCCGCCGCGATTTCCTCCAATACGGGTTCGGGCATCATCGCCGGACCCGCCGAAAAGTTGTAAACGCGTCCATATTTCACGGTAGTTTCTCCTTAAAATGTTGTTGGCTCTCCCGGCTTTTTGCGCAACGCCTTACAGGTTTGTGTCTCCCCCTTTGGGGGAGATGTCACGCAGTGACAGAGGGGGTATTTTACCGCCCCCTTCCGGCGCTTCGCGCCGCCCTCCCCAAAGGGGAGGGCTTTTGCGCAACGCCTGACAAGCCAATGTCTCCCCCTCTGGGGGAGATGTCACGCAGTGACAGAGAGGGTCACAGCCTCGTCACGACGGGAATCACCATAGGGCTGCGGCGGGTGTGCTTGTAGAGGTAACCGCTGACGGCGGCTTTGACGGCGCCGCGCAGTTCGCCGTCGTCGCGGGGGCGGCGCGGGCTGACCGTCTCCGCCGCCTCCGTCGCCACGGACTGCAAGTCGCGCATCATGTCGCCGGATTCCTTGACGTAGATAAAGCCCCGCGTGATGATTTCGGGGGCGGACAATAAGCCGCCGTCGCGGGAGGAAATGGGCAGGACAATGACGACCATGCCGTCTTCGGCGAGGCGGCGGCGGTCGCGCATGACCACCGCGCCCACGTCGCCGACGCCGGAGCCGTCCACGTAGATTTCCCCCGCTTGGACGGGCGCCCCGAATTTAATGGTTTTCGGCGTAATCTCAATCACGGAGCCGTTTTCCCCGATTGCGATATGATTCCGTTCCATGCCCATCTGGCGGGCAAGCTGGGCGTGGATTTGCAACATCCTCTGTTCGCCGTGGAGCGGAACAAAGAACTGCGGCTTTGTAAGGGCGTGGATGATTTTCAATTCCTCTTGGCAGGCGTGGCCGCTGACGTGGAGCATATCCGCCTTGTTGTAGACCACCTTTACGCCCTTCTTGAAGAGCTCGTTAATGACGCGGCTTACCGTGACCTCGTTGCCGGGAATCGCCGACGCGGAGATGATGACTTTGTCGCCGGGGCCGAGTTCCACCTGCTTGTGAATCGAGAACGCCATGCGGTACAACGCGCTCATTTCCTCGCCCTGAGAGCCCGTCGTGACGATAACCTGCTTTTCCTTCGGCAGGAGCTTCAAGCGGTTGATGTCGGTCAAGGTGTTGCGCGGGGGCTTCATATAGCCCAGTTCCATGGAAACGCGCATAATGTTTTCCATGGAGCGCCCCGTGACGGCGACTTTCCGCCCGCAGGCGGCGGCGGCGTCCAATACCTGTTGGATTCGGTGGACGTTGGAGGCGAACGTCGTCACTAAGATACGTTCCGAACAGCCCTGAAACTGCCTTGCGAACGTCTCTCCTACGGCGCGCTCGCTCATGGTGTAGCCGGGGCGTTCGACGTTCGTGGAATCGGCGCACAGGCAAAGCACGCCCTCGCGCCCCAGTTGGCCGAACCGCGCCAAGTCGATGACTTCCCCGTCAATGGGGGTGGAGTCAATCTTAAAGTCGCCCGTGTGGATGACCGTTCCCATTTTCATGTGGATTGCGAACGCCACGGAATCGGCTATCGAGTGGTTGACGTGGATGAACTCCACCTCAAACTTGCCCGCCCGCACGGTCTCCCCCGCCGAAACCGTGATTAGCTTCGTGGTTTGCACAAGGTCGTGCTCTTCCAACTTCAGCTTAATCAGCCCGGCGGTCAGGCGCGTGCAGTAAATGGGGATGTTGACCTGTTTCAGCACGTGCGGAATCGCGCCCACGTGGTCCTCATGCGCGTGAGTGATAAACAGCCCCCGGATGTGGGCGCGGTTCTTGACCAGCCATGTGAAATCGGGGATGACGCTGTCAATGCCGTACATGTCGTCCTCCGGAAAGGCCATGCCGCAGTCCACGACGATGCTTTCGCCGCCGTACTCGTAGACGGTCATATTCTTCCCGATTTCGTTCAGGCCGCCGAGGGGAATAATTTTCAGTTTTTCCGCCATAAATTTCGATAATACTCCTTCATAAGCTTTAGAATTTCTTTGACAGCCTCCCGGCGGGGGAAGGGCGCACGAAACGACGGGCGCCCTTGCAATCCGCGTGGCCCCGTATCGCCACGCGGAGACTGGTTACGCCCCGCCCCGGTATCCGACTGCCTATTATTCAACCGCGGGAAACGGCCTCCCCCGGTAAAATACGAAAATGAAGAATGGAAAATGCCGGCGGAACGCAATCCGCCGAGAAAGCCCCGTAAAACGGGGACAGTATGCCGCGCTTTCAAGGCGGCGGCATATGTACTCCGGACGCCGGAAACGCCGCGTCCGCGATAATGGGCGCGTCCGACTGCGGAACGCGCCCGCGACGCGCATAGTATACCTGTTTTCCGGCGCGATTGCAAGAGGAAATTTGGAATTTATGCGGGCAAAACGTTTTCCGGCGTTCACGCGCCTGTGCGCCGAGCTATTTTCCGACTGCGCTTGTCCTCATACATCAGCTTGTCGGCGCGGCGCACGACATCGACCACATAACTGTCGGTCTGCGGGTCGAAGGCGTCGATTCCCGCGGACACGCGCACCTGCTCCCAAGGCGCCTCCGCACGGGCGCAGGCCTCCGCGCTCATCCGCCCGAACAGCGCGGCAAGCTCCGCACGGTTGCGGTAGTCGTCGTTCGTCATCACTACGGTGAACTCGTCGCCGCCCGTGCGGAACACGGGGCTGTGCTTGAACACGCGGCAAATCAGCTTGCTGGCGTTTTTCAGGTAAACGTCGCCCTTGTCGTGCCCGTGCTTGTCGTTGATTTCCTTGAGGTTGTCGCAGTCGAACACGCCCACGGCGAACGCCAAGCCCGGTTCGGACCGGTCGAGCTTTGCCTGCAAATCGCGGGCGTAGATGTCAAAGGCGCCCTTGTTATGCACGGAAGTGAGCGCGTCGGCGTAAGCCATGTCGTTCAAGTCGCTGATGTAGGATTTCAGATGGCGGCTCAACTGCCCGAAAGCCCGCGTCAGGATTCCCACCTCGTCGTTGCCGTCGTAGTCCGGCACAAAGTCATAATTGCCCTCGTTGACCTGCTTGGCGGCCTCCGTAAGTTTCAGGAGCGGCTCGGTAATCTTTCCGGTAAGCTCCAGAGTTAAAACGGAAAAGACGGCGAGCAAGAAAATGGAGGCGAAAAAATTGCCCCGGAGCGCCTGTTGCCATTCGCCGTTGATTTCGGAGACGGGAACCGCCACGTTCAGGCGCATTCCGTTGCTGAGCGGGAGCCATACGGCGCGCTTCTCCGCGCCGCCGTAGGCGTAGCGGACGCCGCGGGAGGCGGCGAGCAAGCCTTCCGGCGTTTCGGGGCGCTCCTCTTCGGACAGCGACAAAATATCTATGCGCGGGTGGTAAATAATATTGCCGTCGGCGTCGGTGATGAAGGCATAGCCGTTGTCATAGAGCTTGATGTTGTCCACCTGTTCTTCCATGGTGGCGCAGTCGATTTCAATGCCGACCACGCCGACAAACGCGCCTTCCCAGTAAATCGGGACATTATAGGAAATGACGCGCACGCCGAGATTGTCCGTGACGTAGGGCGGGAGCCAGATAGGCTTTCCGGTCGCCTTCGGGACGGTGAACCAGACAAGGCGCGACGTGTCCGCCGTGTTATAAAGCGTGATGTCCGTCGCTTCGTGTTCTTGGAAATTGTCCTCCTTGTCCCTGACGTACCAGAAGCCTTTGACGGTGTCGGAAACCGCCGGGTCAATCCGGTAATAATAGGTGAGCACGCCGTTTGTGCGGTACGCCGCCTTGCCGAAAATCGCCCTTGCGCGGCTGATATGGCTTTGCAGTTGTTCGGGGGACAAGCCCTCCAAATCCGCTTCAACAAAGTCGGCGACCATTTCCACGGACTGCTCCACGCTCCCAAAATAGGCGTCGAGGTTCTTTTCCCCGGTCTCGCACAGAAGGAGGAGTATCCGCTCGGAACTGCTGTCCCCGATGTTTTTGATGGAGGCAACGCCAAAGGCGGTGGATACGCCCATAGCGGCGATAATCGCGCACACCGTCAGCAGGGTAATTTTTGTTCGTATTGAGCGCATAGCGTCAGCCTTCCTATCGTTTGTTCTGTCCAAAGGGCGCCCGCCCGGATTCCGCGTTTTCTCTCTGCCCCTGATTCTATACTATTTCCCGCCCGAATGCAACCGGAATTTCAAAACCCGCGCAAACGGCAAAGAAAGGAAATCGCCGGGGCGGCGCGTAGGACACGACAAAAAGCCCTCCCCCGTCGCCGGGAGAGGGCAAAGCGTCCGCGCCGTTTCAGGCCATTTGGCGGCGGCGGGAAATGTTCATGGTGCCGTCCATCATGGTGTTGAGGGAATCGAGGCTCCGTCCGGTGCCGAGAGCCACGCAGGAAATGGCGTCGTCGGCGACGACCGTCCGAATGCCCGTGCGGGCGGTCAAGAGTTTGTCGAACCCGTCCACAAGGCTTCCGCCGCCCGTCATAATAATGCCGTTCATGGAGATGTCCGCCACGAGTTCGGGCGGGGTGTGCTCCAGCACGGCGTGGACGGCTTCCAGAATCCGCTCCACGGGCTCCTCGAAAGCGTCCATCATCTCCGACGACGAGATTGTGACCGAGCGCGGCAGGCCCGTGAGCAGACAGCGCCCTTTGACTTCCATGGTCTCTTCGTTCTCTTTCGGGAACACGCAGCCGATTTTCTTTTTGATTTCCTCGGCGGTGCGCTCGCCCACCACCAGATTGTGGTTACGCCGCATATATTTAATCACAGCTTCGTCGAACTGGTCGCCCGCCACGCGAATGGACGCCGATTCCACCACGCCCGACAGCGAAATCACGGCAACGTCGGCGGTGCCGCCGCCGATGTCGACCATCATGTGACCGTCGGGCTGGGAGATGTCCACGCCCGCGCCGATTGCGGCGGCGACGGGCTCCTCAATCAGATAGACTTTCCGCGCCCCGGCTTGGATTCCCGCGTCCACGACGGCGCGCTCCTCCACCTCCGTAATGCCCGACGGGACGCAGATTATCACGCGGGGCTTGAAAATGGAAAACCCGGAGACTTTATGAATGAACTCGCGGAGCATTTTTTCTGTCATGTCGTAGTCGGAGATAACGCCGTTGCGCAGGGGACGGATGGCGACGATATTGCCGGGGGTGCGCCCAAGCATACTCTGGGCTTCCGCGCCGACGCGCAGGAGCTTTCCGGTGTTCCGGTCGAGGGCGACCACGGAAGGCTCGTTCAGGACAATGCCCTTGCCCTTCACGTAGACCAGAACCGACGCCGTGCCAAGGTCAATGCCAATGTCTTTGGACATACTGCCACACCTCATTATCATTCTTGCCTGTCTTAAAAAGCGCGCCTGTGCGGACGCGCAAAGAAGGGGCGTTACCCCCATACAGTCAGCGTTATTCATTATAGCGGTACGGAAACGGGATTGCAAGAGCATTTTTCCTGTTTTTTCCGAATTGTCTTTCTTTTTTTCCAAATTGTCTTTCTTTTCGCCGTTCCGTAACCGCCGGGGGCAAGGCTTACGTCTTTTCGGGTTCCCGTCCGGCGGCGGCTACCGTCAGCGCATAGACCGCCGCCGCGCCGCCGTCGCGCAGGGTTTTGGCGCACTCGCAGAGCGTCGCGCCCGTCGTGCAAATGTCGTCGATAAGCAGGACGCGCCGCCCGGAAACGGAATGTCCGGGCGCGGGGCGGTAGACGCCGGAGACGTTCGACCAACGCGCCGCCGCCCCGGAAATCCCGGACTGCGGCGGGTTGTCGGCGATTTTCACAAGCAGTCCCTCCGGGCGCGTGCCCCATGCGCGGCAAGCCGCCTTCGCCAGCAGTTCCGATTGGTTGTAGCCCCGTTGCCGCCGCCGCTCCCGGCTGATGGGAACGTATGACACAACGTCGAACGCGCCCGACAGCCGCCCCGCCGCGCAGGTTGCCAGCAGGTTTCCCAGCGGCTCCGCGACGGCGGCGCGCCCCCGGAATTTGAGTTGCAACAGCGCCGAGCGCGCCGCGCCCTCGTAGCGCAGGGGCGCGGCGCAGTACAGCCCGCGTATGACGCGGAAGCCGTCGCCGAACAGCGGCAAATCGGCGGCGCAGTCGTCGCAGATTCCCGGACGCTCCAAAACGGCGTTGCAGAACGGGCATTTCGGCGGAAAGAGCAGGTCAAGGAAGCGGCTCCAAATCGCCCCGGCGCGAAATTCCATGGCTTTCCCCGTCAAAATGCCGCCGCCAGACAGAACACGCCCGCGACAATGCAGACAATACCCGCGATTCGCGTCATGACGACAGCGTAACCCGTGGGCTTTCCGCCTTCGACCGTCCAGAGGTGTCGAAATTGCCAGACGGTTTCCGGTTTGAGCAGGCAGAGCGCGCCGAGCGCGCACATCAGCAGAAACGCGAAAACGCCCAGCCCCAACGGGACGCGGTTCGCGGCTTCGTAAGCGCCGCGCAGTTCGTCCGGCAAATCCGTCGTGATTGTAGTGCCCATAAAAACGCCTCCTAAAATTTCCTCAGTCGAGCGTCAGGCGGACGCCGCCATAAATGCCCGCGTCGTTGCCCAGCGTGGCCAGCAGGATTTTCGTATCCCGGCAGGCGTGGAACACGCCCTGATGGAAGCCCTCCTCCAACGCGCCCAGCAGAATCAAGCCCGCCTTCGACACGCCGCCGCCAATCAGCACCGCCTCCGGGTTGACCACGTTGCAAACCGTGGCGATAGCCCCGCCCAACAGCGTGCAGACTTCCTTCACCACGTCCCCCGCCAGCGCGTCGCCGTTTTTCGCCTCGTCGAACACGTCCTTTGCCGTCAGCGGGTCGAACTGCTTCAGCGCGGTTTCCTTCTTGTACTGCTCCATACGCATTTTCGCCACGCGCACAATGCCGGTAGCCGACGCGTACTGCTCCAGACAGCCCCGGTTGCCGCAGTTGCAGGGCACGGTCTCCTTGGGGTTCACGCGGATATGTCCCATTTCCCCGGCGGCGCCGTTCTGCCCGTTGAGGATTTTCCCGTCAAGGACGATTCCGCCGCCGACGCCCGTGCCCAGCGTGACCATCACGATACTGTTGAAGCCCCGCCCGGCGCCCATCCACGCCTCGCCGAGCGCGGCAATGTTGGCGTCGTTGGCGACGCGCACCGGAAGCCCGCAGAGCTTCGAGAGCTCCCCGCGCACGTCCACCACGCCCCAGCCGAGGTTGACGCAACGGTTCACGACGCCCTCGGCGTTGACCGCGCCCGGAACGCCGATTCCCGCGCCTACTACGTCCCCCGCCGTCAAACCGTGGCTTTTCATGTTGCCCTGAATGGCGGCGGCGATGTCCGGCAGAATCCGGACGCCGTTTTCGGAAACGTCCGTGGGAATCTCCCACTTTTCGACAAGCGTCCCGTTCGTCTCGAACAGCCCCAGTTTGCAGGTTGTCCCGCCGAGGTCTACCCCGTAGCCGTACTTTTTCATAACCAGCCCTCCGTATTTTGTCCGCGCCCGTCGCGGCTCACGATACTTTATTTTACCATATCCGGCGGGAAATTGCAATGCCTTCGCGGGCGTAAAACCGATGTATGCGCGGCGCCCCCGTCCGGCGCCGTGCGCCGAACGGGGGCGGTTGCGCGGACGCGCAATCAGAACGAAAAAGGGGCGGCGGGCGCGGTTTACTTCAAGCGCGTAATAAGCAAGTGCGCCGACACGGGCTGATTCCCTCCCGCTCTCGGACTGAGCGTCAAAATTCCCGTATTCCCGCACGGGTTGCGCACGGTCAGGACAGAATTTTCCGCGTTGGTCGTTACCAGCGACGCGCCCATGATTTGGGGCTTTGCGCCGTCCGCGCCGGCCGCCGTATAGGGCAGTTCCGCGCCGTTGAGCGTCAGGACGGCCTGCGCCCCCTTCGACGCGCTGAGAACGAACTGTACTTGATACGTGCCGGGCTCTGCCAGCGCAAAGGAATTTTCGCTTGCGCGGGCGATACGGCCACCGTCGCACGGGCCGTTCTGCGGGAAAGAGATGTCGTCGCCGGGGGCGACTCTCGCGGCGTCGCCGCCGCACGGCAAAGCGTAGAAGTCGGCGAAATCGAGCGCGCTACCCTGCGGCCCTTGCGGACCCGTAGGACCTGCGGGCCCCTGCGGTCCAGTAGGACCCGTCGGACCCTGTTCGCCCTGCGGACCTTGTTCGCCTTGCGGACCCGTGGGGCCTGTCGGCCCTGTCGGACCCATGGGACCAGTAGGACCTGCGGGGCCCTGTTCGCCCTGCGGACCCGTGGGGCCTGTCGGTCCTGTCGGACCTATGGGGCCTGTAGAACCTGCGGGACCCGGTTCGCCCTGCGGACCTTGTTCGCCCTGTGGGCCCGTGGGGCCTGTCGCTCCTTGCGGTCCTGCGGGACCCGGCTCGCCTTGCGGTCCCTGCGGTCCTGCGGAACCTATCGGGCCTTGTTCACCC
>JAFXQD010000084.1 GCA_017527365.1 Oscillibacter sp. | reverse complement strand
TCCGCGACGGGGAGCAGTCGCCGGGTTGCAGTATGAACCTTGCGGAAAAAATCGAAATGGCGAAACAGTTGGAGAAGCTGGGCGTGGACATCATAGAAGCCGGGTTCGCCATCGCCTCGCCCATGGACTTCAAGAGCGTGGAGGCGATTTCCGCCGCCGTCGAAAACTGCACCGTGGCAAGTTTGGCGCGTTGCACGAAAGGCGACATTGACGCCGCTTGGAACGCCGTCAAGGGCGCCAAACATCCCCGGATTCACGTATTCCTCGCCACCAGCGACATCCATATGGAATACAAGCTCAAAATGACCCGCGAACAGGTCTTGAAGCGCATTAGCGATATGACCGCCTACGCCAAGAGCTTTTGCGGCGACATCGAGTTTTCCGCCGAGGACGCGTCCCGCTCCGACTGGGCGTTTTTGGCGCAGTGCTATACGAACGCCGTCAAAGCCGGCGCCACGACGCTGAACGTCCCCGACACGGTGGGCTACTCCATGCCGCAGGAAATGGCCGCGCTGATAAAGTATCTCCGCGAACACGTGGAGGGAATCGAGAACACGGACATTTCCGTGCACTGCCACGACGATTTGGGGCTTGCCGTCGCAAACTCCCTCGCCAGCATTCAGGCGGGCGCGACGCAGGTCGAATGCACCGTAAACGGTATCGGCGAACGCGCCGGAAACGCCAGTCTGGAAGAAATCGTAATGAATCTCCGCGTCCGCAGGGACATTTACGACGCCGACACCGGGGTGAACGCGAAACAGATTTACCGGAGCAGCAAACTGTTAAGCAATATCACGGGCGTTGCCATCGCGCCGAGCAAGTCTATTGTCGGGGCGAACGCCTTCGCGCACGAGTCGGGCATTCATCAGCACGGCGTCATCTCCAACGCGCAGACTTACGAAATCATGCGCTCAACCGACGTGGGCATTCCGCAGAACACCATGGTTTTGGGCAAGCACTCCGGCAAGCACGCCCTCCGCGACAAGCTCCAGTCCATGGGCTACGACCTCGACGACGAAACGCTGGAAAGCGTGTTTTCGCGCTTCAAAGACCTTGCCGACCGCAAGAAGAACATCACGGGCGCGGACTTGGAAGCCCTCGTTTTGCAGGGTCAGAACCTCGTGCGCACGGAGGGCGCCTGCCAGTTTGTCAGCCACGTCATCAATGCCGGAAAGGGGCTCCCGAACACGGCGTATGTCAAGTTAGAGCGCGACGGGGAGACCATGGAAGATGTCGCTATCGGCTCCGGGCCGCTCGACGCCGCGTTCAAGGCGGTCAACCGCATGTTGAATATGGACGTGCGCCTTGACAGCTACGGCCTCACCGCCTTGACCGACGGGGAGGACGCCATCGGGGAGGCTATCGTGAAAGTGGGCGTCGGCGACGGCGAAAGCTATACCGGGACGGGGCTTTCCACGGACGTGGTGGAGGCGTCCATCCGGGCGTATGTAACGGAATCAACAAGATTGTGGAATCCGGGGACTTGTCCTCGGCGGCGACCGCCATGCCCACCGACTGGGGCGACTACGTCTTTTCCAGCGACGTGTATTAATATGGACGAAACCCTTGAAAAGTGGGAAGAATTGATTGACGGTCAGGCGGTTGTTTTCAACCGCTGTCCGTCCCTCAATCACAACGCGGTTACGTTGAATCTTTGCGGCGTTTTCGGCAATTATCTGCGCGGGAAAGAGGGAATGCGCCCGTTTTGCCATTTTGAAACTTGGCTGACGGAGAAAGACCATTTTTTCCCGGATTTCACGGTAATATGCGATAAAAGCAAGGTGAACTATACCCATGTGGATGGCGCGCCGGATTTTGTGGTTGAGATTCTTTCGCCGGGTACGGCAAAGCGCGACCGAGGATATAAAAAGGACGTTTACGAGCGTTGCGGCGTCCGGGAATACTGGATTATCAGCCCGATGGAACGCTTTATTGAACAGTACGTCTTGGAAAACGGCGCGTTCGTTCTCCGCGACGTTTTCCAACACTATCGCGCTTACGAGTTGGAGTATATGACGGAAGCGGAAAAGGCGGAAATTGTTACTGAATTTCGTCCCGCCATTTTCGATGACCTGACTGTCCGTTTGGAAGACGTGTTTTACTACTGGTAATCGAACAAGGAGGAGTTTATATGGGCATGACCATGACGCAGAAGATTTTAGCCAAACACGCCGGACTGCCGGAAGTCCGCGCCGGACAGCTTATCCAGTGCAAACTTGACCTCGTGCTCGGCAACGACATCACGACGCCCGTCGCCATCAACGAGTTCGAGGGCGCGGGGTTTGCGGAAGTCTTTGACAAGTCGAAAATCGCGCTTGTCATGGACCATTTCGTCCCCAACAAGGACATCAAAGCCGCGACGCAGTGCCAGCAGTGCCGCAACTTCGCCCGCCGCTTCGACATCGACCACTATTACGACGTGGGAACCATGGGCATTGAGCACGCCCTGCTCCCCGAACAGGGCTTGGTAGCCCCCGGAGAGGCGGTCATCGGCGCCGATTCCCATACCTGCACCTACGGCGCGCTGGGCGCGTTCTCGACGGGCGTCGGCTCCACCGACATGGGCGCGGCTATGGCGACGGGCGAAACGTGGTTCAAAGTCCCCTCGGCGATTAAGGTCAACTTGACAGGAAAGCTCCGCCCGTTCGTGTCCGGCAAGGACGTTATCTTGACCTTAATCGGCATGATTGGCGTGGACGGGGCGCGGTACCAGTCCCTCGAATTTGCGGGGGC
>JAFXQD010000006.1 GCA_017527365.1 Oscillibacter sp. | reverse complement strand
CGTCGCCTGTAGAAAGCGGTCAACGTTGGTATTGAGCTTCTCGGACACGCCCCGGTAGTCGGGGCTTTTTTCGTCCATGCGCCGAACGGAGGACTGCGCGTTCTCGTCCAGCGAGTAGACGGCGTTCACCTCGTCCGCCATAGCCAGAAGCCGCGCTTGGTCGTCCCCGGTGAGCATAGACATAAGGAATCGCACGGTCTCCGGGTAATCGGCGGACGCCTCCAAACGGTTCCGGCAGAACTTGCGGATAAACTCGGCGAACCCTTCGCTGACAAGCTGGTCGTTCTTGTACTGCGCGGCGAACTTCGGGTCAAGGTTTTCTTTCAGCTCCTGTGCGACTTTTATCCGTTGGCGCGTCTTTTCCCGTTCCTCTTTGGTAAGCCGGACTTTCTCGTCCTTGGGGCGGTTCTCATTGCGCAACGTCTCCGTGACGTTGTACTTGTTGTCGAGCGCGTGGCCTAACTCATGCGTGAACACGGGCAAATCGTTTGCCACTTTCAGGCGGATTCCGCCGCTCCCGATTCCGGTTTTCTGCCGCTGATACTGCCCCCGCGCCCCGCGCACGTGCCCGGACGTGACATGAAAGTTTTGCTTGTCAAAGCCCCAGCCCCGGCGGTACTTCTCTATCACTTCGGCGGGCGACAGCGGCTTTTTATTGGCGTCGCCGACGCGCTCCGCCGTCCAGCGTTCGGGGTGGCTCCCCATTTTGGCGGACTGTCTTTCGCGGAATTTCAGGACGCCGCTTTCGTCGTCCACAACGTCCCACGCCTCCCGGAATGCGGACGTTTCCGCGTCGGGCGCGCCCGCCTCTTCCCCGGACGGCTTGTTCCTGCGGTCGTCGCTGAGTTCCAGCAGGATTTCCCCGGCGCGCCTGCGCTTCTGTTCGAGTTCCGCCGCCTGCGCGAACGGCGCCGACGCCGCCTTTTCCAGTTCCGGCACGGCGTCCCGGTTGGCTTTCAGGCGGCTTTCCGTCGCGGAAAGGATGTTGTCCAACTTCCGCGCCGCCGCCTCAAGGCTCTGGATTGTCCCGGCGGGCGACTCAAAGTTGACGGTTGCGCGGTACTGCCCTTGCCCGCGCAAAATCAGGTCTCCGCCGCCGGACGCGAGCAAATCGAACCCGGCGAACGTTCCGATTTTCTTTGTCCGCTCCGGGGACTGCCCCGGCTGTAAGAACTTCTTCGCCAGTCCGATGATTTCCTCCCCCGCCGCCTTGCGTTCCGTTATGGCGGCTTTGCCGTCAAGCGCGACGGAGAAGGCCTTCCCGGACGTGTCGCGGCGGGCGGCGATGTCGGCTTTGAGCTTGGCGGCGGTCTCCTTATCGGCGGCGATTGCCGCGAGAGTATTCTTTAATTTGTCCTGCGCGGCGAACGCCTCCCGCCTGTGGGCGCGTTCCAGCCCCTCCAGACGCGCTATTTCCGCCGTAAGCTCGAACTGTTCCTGAATGAGCGGGTTGCCCGACGCGATAGCCTTGATTTCGGCGGCGGAGAGCACGTCGGCGTCTCCCTCAAAGCTGTTGCCCGTGAAGTCGCCGGACTGCAACTGCACGATGAACGTCCATTTCCGTTGCAGGATGTCCCACGAGCGGGCGTCAAAGGTGTTTTTCGTGATGTAGGTATAAACGCCTACTTCCTCGTTCATGTTCTTTTGGCGGATGGCGCGTCCCTCGCGCTGTTCCACGTCGCCCGGACGCTGGGGCGCGTCAAGGTGGTGCAGGTCGGTCACGCGCTTCTGCGCGTTCATGCCCACGCCCATTTTTCCCGTACTGCCAATCAGGACGCGGACTTGCCCGGCGTTCATCCGCTCAAATAGCTGTACCCGCTGGTCTTGGGTCTTGGCGTCGTGAATAAACGCGATTTCCTTCGCCGGGACGCCCATTCCAATCAGGATGTTTTTCAAGTCCTGATAAATGGTAACGGCCTCCGCTTCCTCTTGGGCCTCCAACGCGGCTTCGGCTTTTTCAAGCTCCGTCTCCGCGCCCTTCTTCGCGGCGCTCCCGGATTTGGGCGTCGAGTAGTCGCAGAAGATGATTTGCGTCCCCTTGATTGCGGCGGTCTCCTTCCAGATACGGGCGACGTTTTCCGCGCACTTCATGATTTTCCCTTCCGGCTCATAGGGCAGGGAGGAATCCATGACGCGCTGAGAGTAGGAGATTTTCCGCCCGTCGTTCCCGATTTTCAGGATGTTGTCGACTTTCGGGTCAACGCGCTTGCTTTTCAGGTTTTCGGCGCGTCGGGCGAGTTCGTCCATGTAGCGGCGCTGATATTCGGACGGCTCGCACTCCACGACAATGCGCTTGCCGCCCTTCATTTTCGGGATTTTCAAGTCTGGAATGTCCGTCACAACGTCCATGAACTGCGCGAACATCTGCTGTAAGGCGTTGAGGTTGTTGTAACGGGAGAGGGTGTCCTTGAGGCGTCCGCCCTGCCCGGACGGGCTGATTTGCAGTTCCGTGCGGACTTCCGCAAACTGGTTTGCCCACGCGTCAAAGTTGTAAATGCCACGCGCCGCCAACGCGTCGGGCTGGAGGTAGTTCTGCATCGTGTACATTTCCACGACGGAGTTCATGACGGGCGTCGCCGTGGCGAAAACGATTCCGCGCCCGCCGTTGAGCTTTTGCAGGTAGCGCACTTTCATGAAGAGGTCGAACGCCTGTTGGCTCCCCTCCTTGTTGCCAAGCCCGGTGACGTTGTTCATGTGTGTCGCATAGAAAAGGTTCTTGAAATTGTGGGCTTCGTCCACAAAAAGGGAGTCCACGCCCAGCGCCTCAAAGCTGATGTTGTCGGAATCTTCCTTCTTGTCCATCAGCTTTTTGAGCTCCGCCTCCAGATTGGCTTTCTTCTTCTCCATCTGTTTGACGGAAGGCGTCCGCCCGGATTTGTTCGCCTTTTCCTCCTCCAGCGCGGCCTCCAACTGCCCGATTTGCTCCTTGAGGAACGCGGCGCGGTTCTCCGCGCTCATGGGCAAAGCCTTGAACTGCTCGTAGGATAAAATCACGGCGTCATAGTCGCCCGTGGCAATGCGGTTGGCGTACTCCTTGCGCTTGGCGGCGGCAAAGTCGTCGCCGGGGACAAGGATTTTGGCGGCGGGGAACAGGTCGAGGAACTCCTTCCCCCATTGCCCGGTCAGCGATTTCGGCACGACGAACATCGGCTTTTTCACAATCCCCAACTGCCGCAGTTTCATAGCGGCGGCGGCCATTTCAAAAGTCTTGCCCGCGCCGACGCGGTGCGCCAGCAGGGTGTTTCCGCCGCTGTTGACAATCCGGTGCACGGCGTTCTTCTGGTGGGGATTGAGCGTAAAGAGCGTGTTCATGCCGTCGATTTCCAGCTTGGAGCCGTCGTAGCGCGGCGTCACGGAGTTGTTGAACACGTCGTTGTAGAGGCGGGCAAGATATTCGCGGCGTTCGGGCTCGCGGAAAAGCCAGTCCTGAAACTCCGCCTGTATCTCCTTCGCCTTCTGCTTGACCGCTTCGGTGGCGTCGGTATCCAGAATCCGGCTTCCGTCCGAACGCGTCCGCCAGACTTGCAGGCTCTTATTGTTGAGCGTCGCGGCAAAGATTTCAAGGAACGTCCGGTCTTTCGTGCCCCATTTGGTCGTGTTGGAGGCGGAAGATTTGAGCTGTTGCCTGACGCGGCTGTTTCCGGGTTCGGCGCGGTATTCGCCCAGTTGCCGATTGTACGTCACGACGATTCCGCCCGCGCCCTCAAAGAGGGCGTAGTCCCTTGCGAATTTGGCGTAAATTTCGTCGGGAACCCACGTCGCGCCGATTTGGGCTTTGATGTTCTCCGGCTCGATGTCGGCGGGGATAATCTTTTTCAGGGCTTCGACATTCCGCTTATACTCCGGATTCCCGGCGGCAAGGGCTTCGGCGTCCTTGAGCTTGGCGCGGACGTTGCCCGATAGGTACCGCTCCGCCGTCTCAAGGTTTCCGTCGCGGTTCGGGAAGGCAAGCCCGCGCTCCAACAGGGACTTCCGCGCAGCCTCCGGCGTCTCCCCGACAAGCTCGGCGATACGCGCCGCGTCGACGCCCCCGGTCTCGTTCACGCTGACGGCCAGCGCGTCCTCGATGTTGTCCGCGTGGGAAATCGATTTTTTCGGCGCGACGGTGTTCCTGCTGAAAATGTCGGCTTTGGTCGCGGTCTTGGTGTCTTTGTCGTACTTTTCCAGAGAGAGGATGAACGGCGCCTCGGAATCAATCTTAATCACGCGCTGGTTTTGCGGGGAATGGAGCGGCCCGTGCTGTTTCACAAAGTCGTCGTAAAGGGCGTTCAGCCCCTTGCGGGAGGCTTGGATTTGCTCTTCGGGGGCGCCGCTCTGCTGGAAGTCCAGCGACGCCCGCGCCGCGTCGCGGATGGAGAGAATAGCGGCGACTTTCGCAACGTCCTTTTTCGGGATGTCCTCCGCCTCTGCGAGCTCTCCGCCGACGTTCCTGTAGATTTTGCCGTCCCGCCTGACAAGGCCGCCCGTCCTGCCCTTGGCGGCGGCTTTGCGGATTTCGGCGCGGTTTTCCTCCGCCGTGCGCCGTTCGGGATAGTCCATGGTCGCCGTGACGGACGCGAACGCCTCTTTGATTTGCTCCTTTAGGGGCTTGTCCGTGTCCTTGGGACGGTAGGTCAGGCTGTCTTCTCCGCCGCCGTACATTTTGCCCCTGTCCGGGACGCCAAGAACCATTTCGGGATGTTTCTGGAAATACTCGTTGACGCTTCCGTAGACATAGCCCTCTTTGGCGGGAAAGCTCCGGTAGGCGGACTTGACGAACGCCTCCCCGCCGTAGGGCGTGTTCGGCGGGCGCTTCTTGAATATCAGAATGTCCGTCACAACGTCCGTTCCGGCGTTGGACTTGAACGCGGCGTCAGGGAGGCGGACGGCGCCCAGCAGGTCGGCCTGTCGGCTGAGATACTGCCGGACGCTTTCCGCCGCTCCGGAGTCCAGCGTATAGCGCGACGTTATAAACGCCACGACGCCGCCCGGACGAACCTTGTCCAGAGCCTTGACGAAAAAGTAATTGTGGATGCGGCTTGTCAGATTGGGCTTGTAGTTTTTATCATGCACCCCGAACGCGCCGAACGGCACGTTGGAAATCGCGGCGTCAAAGTAGTTGTCGGGGAGAAGCGCGTCCTCAAAGCCCTGCACGCGCACGTCGGCGTTGGGGTAGAGGGCTTTTGCGATTCCGCCCGTCACGGGGTCAAGCTCTATCATCGTCCACCGGGACTTCCCGCGCAGGTTCGCGGGCATGGCGCCGTTGAAATGCCCGATTCCCGCCGACGGCTCCAGAATCCTGCCGCCCTTGAAGCCGATATGTTCCAGCGCGTCGTAAACGGCGGAAATGACCTCTTGGCTGGTGTAGTGGGCGTTGAGCGTAGACTTTTTCGCGGCGGCGTATTCCTCGTCGGAGAGGATTTCCCGCAACTGTCCGCGCAGAGCCGCCCATTCGGGCTTGGCCTCGTCGAAAATGCCGGACAGCCCGCCCCAGCCGACGAATTTGGATAGCGCGTCCTGCTCCTCCGCCGTCGCCGGACGCGCTTCCGTTGCCAGTTTGCGCAGGATTTCCACGGCGGCGATATTCGCCTTGGCGCGGGATTTTTCCCCGTTGGGGAGTTGCAAGCCGCCTTCCGGGAACGCGAAATCTCTGCCTTTGGGGTTTGCGGCCTGTTCCGTTTTCCGTTGAATTTCCGCTTTTTCCCGTTCTTTCGGCGTTTCCGGTTGCGCGGATTCCGCTTTTTCCGTCGCGGCGGCCTGTCCCGTTTCGGCCGGGACGGGGCTTTCCGGTTTTTGGCCACGCGTGGCCGCGCCCTTGGTTTCCGGACGCCGCTCCCCGTCTTGTTTGGCCGTCGGCGCGGATTCCGCTTTTTTCGCCGGACGCTTCCTTTTCGGCTTTTCCCGCGCCTCCGGGACGGGCGCGGGTTGCGTCTCCGTTCCTGCCGGGACGGGGCTTTCCGTCGGCGCCGCTTCCGGCATTGCGGACGCGTCCGGGCTTTCCGTCAAACCTCCGGAGCGCTCATGTACTGCTCCTTCACGAGTTCCAGACCGCCCGACATTCCCAGCGTGTTGTAGTTCTCCGCCAGAATGTCCGTTATCTCGTCGCCCCACTGGTAAAACTTCTCGACCAGTTTCCCCTCGGCTTTCAGGCGGGCGCACGTTTTCGGCATCCACCGCGCCGCCCAGTTGAGGTACCATTGCCCCCACGCCGGGAGACTGTAGTATTCCTTCTCCGTCACGAGCTTCAACGCCAGTTGTCGGTTCTGCTCTTCGATTCTCTCCGCGTCGTTCATCCTGTCTTACCTCCTCCGGATTTGTCGCGGACGGCGCCGCGCTGGTTTCAGCATACCCGGACGGCGCGGAATTGTCAACTCCGGAAAACTGCGGGATTGTCCGCGCCACGCCGATGAGCGCGTCCCGCGCCGCTTCGGGCGTGGGAAAGAACTCCTGCCAAAGGTCGTTGGCGGCGTTTTGGATGTAGGGCGTCTCCTGCGGGTCAACGCGCCGGATTTGGGCGAGGGCGTAGTCCTTCCCGCGCCTGATTTCAAAGCGCAGTCCGCCGACTTCCACGCGGTCGTATTGGTTCAGCCCGTCAATAAGCTGTCGGAGCGGCGCGGCCTCCGCGACGGGCGCGGAAGTTCCCGACAGCCGCGCCGTTTCGGTTTGGGCGGGCGCGGGTTGCGTCTCCGCGCCGCGCTTATCTTTGCCGGATTCCGCTTTTTTGTCAACCGTCGGCGCGGCGGGCGTCTCCGGGACGGGCGCGGGGTTGGCGTCTTCCCATGCCTTGGGATTGCGGCGCCCGTCGTTGAGTTCGTCCGCATACTCGGATATGGTTCGCTCATCCAAAGAAAAGACGGGGTACGCTTTGTCCGCCTGCGTGTCCCATATGCCCCACGTATACGGAACGTCGGGATTGCCGTCCCATAGGCGGAACTCCCCGGCTTTTTCCTGCGTGACGCGCCGCGCCTCATAGCGTTTTGTCGGCGCGGAGGGCGTCTCCGGGACGGGCGCGGCGGTTTGCGGCGTCGGCGCGGGCGTCGGTTGTGCGGCGGGCGCGGTTTGCGGCGTCGGCGCGGGGGCTTGCACAACAGGCGCGGTCGGCTCCGCCGCCAGCGCGGACAATTCCTCCCTTGCGGCGGCGTCGGCGGACGCCGCCGCCTCCGGGCGGAGCTTTAAATGCCACTCCTCGGTTGGGATTGCGTTATCCCGCGAAAATTTGACAAGTTGCCGCAAATCGTCAAGGGCGACTTTGTCATAAATGTCCGCGTCCAGACGCATGGCGGTTTCCCAAAGTTTGGCGTAGGCATCGGCGTCGCCGCGCTCCTCTATCCGTTTCATCACGTCATAGAGCGCGTCGGCGTTCAGAAACGACAGCCGCCCAAGCTCCCGATTGGTTACGGCCTTCTTTTGCGACAGCCGCTCCGCCGTCCGGCGCGCCGGGGTGTCGGGGTCGAACGCCAGCCCCTTTTGGATTGTCTGATTGACGGCGCCCTCGCCGCCGTTGGCGCGGATGTCCTTTCCGACAGCGGCGAATGTCCGGCCCTCTTGGAACGCCGACACTGACGCCGGAACGCCGTCCATAAGCAGGACGGAGAACGCCGCCTCCGCAAAGGCTTTGGCGTCGCGCAGAACGTGAAGCTCGAACGCGGCTTCTTTCGCGGCGTCGGCGCGGGACATCCCGGACGCCTCCAAAGCCTGAATCCGTCTGGCGTATTCGCTCCTGTCGCCTTCGGACAGCATATCCCATGTCTGTTCCAGCGTGTTTCCGGCGACTTCCTCCATGCCCTCCACAATCATTTGCGCGGGAAGCTGTCTTGCCATTTGCCGCAGGCTTTGTTCCGCGAATTTCGGGTCAAACTCGTTGAGGACTTTGAACCAGCGTTCCATTCCGAGCTGTTCCGTGCCCGTCTCAATCGCCGCGCTGACAAGCGCGTTTGCGAGCGCGTTCCCGGCGCTTTTGCCTTCCTTCAGGCTTTCGTAGCCCGTCTGCCCGGCGGAACTCAGCGCCATGCCGCCCAAAACCGTATTGACGGCGGCGGGATTGGCGGCGCCGCCTCCCAGCCACAGCAAAAGCAGGTTCTGCGCGGCGGAGACCGCCCCGCCCCGCATGACGGACAGCGGCGTTTTCAGCTTGTTCAGGACGGGGGCGCTCTCCGGCGTCATGCCCTCTATCGCCTGTTCCGCGCCCCGCGCCTGCGCGGACGAGGCGGCGGTCAGGGCGTAGGCGGGGGAATTGGGGTCGATGTCGCGGTATTGCCCCGTCAGAGCGTTGCGGGCGTTCCCGCCGACGGTCTCCGCCAGCGCGGGAAGGGCGCCCGCCATGCCGGAAGCAAGTTGCGTCCCCATGGACAGGACGGGATGTTTTTCGCCGAAAGTTTCGTTGCGCGTTTCCAGTTCGCGGCGGGCGTCGGCTTGAAGGTCGGGAAGAATCGCCTCCCAGTAATAGGCGACGGTTTGAAAATCCTCCGCCGCCGCAAGTTTGGCGATGGTTTGCCGCTGGCGGTCGCTCAAAAAATCATAGGCGGATTTCTGCCCATAGTTTCCGGAGGCTTTGGCTTTTCCGGCGGCGAACGCCGCGACGCGCCGCCCAAGCGCGGATTCCCGCTTGACCGCCGCGCCTGCGTTGGCCTCCACGCCCGCCGCAATGGTTCGACGCGCTTTCGCCTCCGCCGTCCGGCGGCGTTCCGGAAGGTTCAGCCCCTCAATATACGCGCCCAGTTCCGCGCCGGATTTCGTCCGGGCGATTTTCTTTTCCGCTTCGGTCAGATAGGGGAAATTCGCCCGCGCTTCCGCGCCCGCCTGTTTCGCGCCGTATTTCGCCGTGACGGGCGGCAAGTCCGCCGTTCCATACGTTCCCGGCGCGGGGATTTGATACGTTTCCCCGGCGTGAAGGAGCGCGTTGTAGTCCCGCCCGGTTCGGCTGTCCCGGACGGCGGTTCCGGCGCCCGCCGCCAGATTGGACAGCGCGGCGACGCCGGAAAGGGCGTAATGCGAAACTCCCCGCCAGCCTTGCCCCGTTTCCGTTTGCGGCGTCGCGGCTTTCAGCCCATAGCCCATGTATCCGCTTCCCTGTCCGGATGTCAGGGAAAGCGACGGCATATATCCGCCGTACCCCTTCGCCGGACTTTGCGCGGGCGGCGCGGGCGTTTGCGCCGCCGTTATCGGGCGGTTCGCCTCCACGACTTTGAGATACTTCCGCGTATAATCCGCGTCCGGCTTCCACGTCTTTTCGGTCAATGCGAGTTTCACGCTATTCCACCTCCGTCAAAGCCGCGCTTAGCTCCGGCCAGCGCGAGATTCCGCGCATGAGCGTTTCCCATTGGCTTTCCGTAAACTTGCGGGCGTTGACGTAATCCGCAAACTCCGCCAGTTCGGAAAAGCTCCGCCCGTCGAACGTAATGATTCCTTCGTCGGGGGAAAAACCAACGCGGGCGTCTTTTACGCCGGGCTTTGCGCGTTCCTCCCGCTCCTCGTCCACGGCGTCGGCGAACTCGTCGGCGTCGGGCTTGGAGGAAAAGCCGAAACTCTTGTAGTTGTTCGTGAGCCACGTCTTCGGCGACGCCGCGCCGCTGTCAAGGTACGCCTTGGCCAGCGCGCCGAGGTCTCCGGACGCCTCCGCCTTCGTCAAATTTTGCGCCTGCCGGAGCGCGGAAATATAGAGTTCCGCGAAATCTTTCGTCAGCCCCGCCGCGTTGAGCGTCGTTTCGTCCGGCGTCATGCCGATGCCCATCATGGCTTCCGCTCTGGAAAGCGCGTCCTGTTTGGCTCTTTCGGCGTCGGACAGCGCGTCGCGCCCGCGCTGATAGTCGGTCTCGTCGGCGTAGCGGGCGTCGGCAACGGCGTCGCGCCCAAGCTGATAGTTATAATTCCGCTGGTCAATCCCGCGCTGATAGGCGGTTTCGTCGGCGTAACGGGCGTCGGACACGGCGTCGCGCCCAAGCTGATAGTTATAGTTCCGCTGGTCAATCCCGCGCTGATAGGCGGTTTCGTCGGCGTAACGGGCGTCGGACACGGCGTCGCGCCCAAGCTGATAGTTATAATTCCGCTCGTCGATTCCGCGCTGATAGGCGGTCTCGTCGGCGTAACGGGTATCGGCAACGGCGTCGCGGCTCAACTGATAGTTATAATTCCGCTGGTCAACGCTCCGGCTCCACGCGAACTCCCGCTCCCAGCGGTCTTTTTCGATGTCGGCCTGATAGAGCCGGAACAGGTACTCCCGCCGCGCCTGCTCCAATTCGGCGTTGAACTTGTCGACGCCCACGTTGAACTCCTGCTCCCACTGCTCCAACTGCGCGAGTTGCGCGAGGTACTGTTGCGTCGCCTGAAGCAGAGCCTGCGACTTCTCAAACTCCCCGTCGGCGCGGAGTTGCGCCATCTGGAGGGAGATGTCGGCGCGGAGCTTTGTCCGGGCGTTGTTGAGCGCGGCGCGGTTGGTCGCGGCGGCGTTCATAATGGAACTGTACTGCTCCGCGCCGATTCCGCCCCGGTCGCCGCGCATGGCGTCGTAGAGGGCGCGGTTGTCGAGGGCGCGTTTCTCGTCGGCGGCAATCTGGTTTTGTTGCGCCCGGTACTGTTCCTCCGCGCTCTCCCGCGTCCGTTGCAGTTCGTTGACGCTTTGCGCGACGGCGCGGTCAATCTGTCCGCCTGCCTGTTCGACGGAGAAGTCCCGCGCCTGCTCCATGTAGCCCCGTATCGCGGAGGCGTCGGCGCGGGCAATCGGCGCCTGCGTCTGCGCGGCGAGGCTCCGCAATCCGTCGGTTGCGCCGGGGACGGCCTGCGTTTGCGGGAGGGCTTGCGGGGCGACGGCCTGCGTTTGCGGGAGGGCTTGCGGGGTCTGCGTCGGCGCAAGTTCCCGGACGGGTTGCGCCGTTTGCGGGAGGGCTTGCGCGGGTTGCGCTGTTTGCGGGAGGGCTTGCGCGGGTTGCGCTGTTTGCGGGAGGGCTTGCGTTTGCGGGGCGGGTTGCGGCGTCGTCGCGGATTGCGCGGCGGCGTTCGGCGTCGGGTCGAACTCCTCCCCGGCGTTCCAGTCGCGCCCCGACGCGTCAATGCTGTCCCATTGGTTGCGCCGTCTCTGTTCAGCCATTGCTTCCGCCGCCTTCCGTTAAGGCGTCAAGCCAATCGCGCCAAGACTGCCCGTCGGCCAGCGGCGGCAAGTTCTCAAGGAACGCGGCGAGCTCCGCGTTGTCCATGGCGCGGACGCGTCCGCCGTTGGTCAGAGGCTTTGCGGCGGGCGTCTTTGCGGCGGCGGGCGGGGGGCTGTCGGAGAGGGACGCGTAATCGGGGAGCCCGTAGCCGCGAATATAGCGGTTGTTGACGGTGATGTGCCGCCGCCCCACGGCGTCCCTGTAGTTGCCCTCAATGACGGTAACCGCGCCGCCCGCGACGCGCTCCACGACGCCGACGTGGTCGGGGGCTCCGGTGTTGTCGCCCTTGCCGCCGTCGTCCCAGTCGTAGAAAATGATGTCGCCGGGTTGCGGGGAAAAGGCGTCGTCCTCCTCCCAGCGTTTCATCTTCTTGAACAGTTCAATCATCCGGGCGCAGGAGCATTCGCGGGGGATAATGTCCGTAAGCCCGGCCTCAATCGCGGCGGCGGAGACCGTCGCGGCGCACCACGGGTCGCCGTACTGCACGGGGTAGTTGCGCGGCAGGGGCTTCAAGCTGTTGTAGGTGTCGATAATCCGCTTATGGATTGCGCCGCCCTCTTTGGCGCCGACCCAGCCGCGCAGGGTGTCGACGTAATGTTCCCGGAGTTCGGATTCAAGCATGGTCTTGCGCCCCCTTTCCCGTTATGTTCTTCTGGTTGTAGTTCGCGGCGGAAACGCCGATAACCGTGCCGACGGCCAGTCCGACTGCGGAAAGCGTCTGCGGAATCTGTTCGGCGAACGGCCAGCCCCAGATTCCCGCCAGCGTCGCGTACAGGCTTGAGAGCGCCGGGAGCCCCAGAATGCACAGCCACTTGAGCGCGTCGTAAACTTTGTCGGAAAGTTTCATAAGACCGCCTCCTTGAGAGATTACGCGTCGACCTTCCACGCGCACACGTCGCGGTAGATGTCGTCCATGAAAGAGTTGCCGCCGAGGGCTTTGTAGGCCGCGTATTCCGCCTCGAAGTTCTGCCGCTCGTGCCGGGGGATTCTGCCCTCCTCCTGATGTCTGTAGTACATGCGGAGCATGTCGGAGCGCAACAGGCATTTCATGCCGTCGGAGATGTCCTTAAGCCCGAAAACTTTGTCGCGGAGGGGCTTCAGGAACAGCGCGGCGGCGCTTGCGATGACCAGAACATAGCCGCATACGGCGGCGGCTTGGTCGAGTTCCTCTAACATTGTATCCTCCTTACTTACGAGACCGCCCCGGCGGCGCTTTCCGCCGCCTCTTGCGCCGCCCTTGCCGCAATCGCGGCGGCGTAGGCGGTGTTGGCGGAGTCGGCGGCGTCGGAAGCCGCGCTTTGCGCGGTCGCGGCGGCGGTTTGCGCGGTTGCGGCGGCTGTCTGCGCCGCGTTGATAACGCCCTCTATGGCGTCGACCGCTTCCAGAAGCGCGTCGAGCCAGTTCCGCGCCTCCTCCGGAGCCTCCGCCAGCGACGCGCCCAGCGCGTCAAGCACGACCGTCTTGTAAACGTCGCTCTTGACAAGAAACTCCTCCGCGCCCTCCGCCCCGGCGTAATAGCGGAGCTCCGCCCGCCCGTAGCGGCTCTTCTGCGCGGTGTCCGTGCGGGACACATGCCACAGGGCGAGGGCGCCCGATTCGGCGTTGAGGGTTCCGTCGCGGTCGGTTCTTACGACTTCTACGGGGTAGGGCGCGGCGTCGCCCGGACGCTGATGGAGAAGCCGGACGCGCCCCGCGCCGAACTCCTCTACCCACGCGGAGATGTCGAACTCGACAACGGTCGCGTTGTGCTCGTATCTGCGCCCCAGCGGCAACGGCTCGCCGGGCGTTGCGCGGAAAATTGGCATGGCTTGCCCTCCTTCTCATTGGCTTGTGCGAACCCACCAGACATCGACTTGTTCGGGGCTTCCGGGGTAGAGATAGGATTCGCCGGAATGATAGTAGGGGAAGGACATGAACCGGGCGTCAAAGCGAATTTCCCCCGCGCCCCCGCCGTAATAGGTCAAATAGGCGGCGTAGCTGAAATCGCGCAGGGAGAAGCCCCGCGCAGTCCGGGCGACGTGGTAGAAGGTCTGCGTCTCCTCCGACGCGGCGACCCGGCGGAACTCCCGCGACGGCGTTTCGCCGTTGGCGCCGTACTCGTAGAGAATCGCGCCGGGCGACGGCGCGACAATCGCCACGCGGCTGACGAACGCGTCAAAGTCGCCTTCGGGAAGCGCCCCAATCATGCGCCCGGTTCCCGTGAGCAGGATTGTCCCCCCGGCAATCAGGCGCCCGCCCGTGGCGGCCAGACCCGCCGCGAGGCCGTTTAAAAAGTCCCTTTCGCTATACGCCATCCGCGCCCCTCCCCCAGATTGAAAACGAGGCCAAGTCGGCTCCGCCGACGCAACGGAAGCGGAACCGCAGGAACGGCGCGTCGGGGTTCAGCCCTTGGAACAGCGCGTCCGGGTTTGCCGCCAGCAGTTCGGACAGCGGCGCGGGCGTCGTATAACTGCGCCCGTCGAAGCTGTAGGAGGCCAGCACGTCCCCGGCGTATTCGGCGGAAAACATGGTGATTGCCTCCGCGCCCGACAAGTCCGCGAACCACTCCAAGTTGTCCGCCGCGCCCGTGGCGGACACGGACGCCAAAGGCGCGGGGAACAGGCGCGGGGCGCGCAAATGCGCGTGGAGCGCGACGCCCGTAAAATAGCCTTGCGCCCAGCTTTCGTTGTCCATGCCCTCACCCCCAAAGCACGGTCGTGACGTGCCCCTCCGTGTCCGTGATAGTCCTGATTCGCCCGCTTTCGTCCCTTTCGACGGAATACCTGTTCAGGATTCCGCCGTCGAGCGTCTCGGAGAACGCCCCGGACTGAACGCGGGAAAAGTCAATCGTGACGGGCTTCCGCAAGCCCCTTATGTCGGCGTAGCCGTCGGCGCCCACGACAAGCCCCGACAGGGAGCCGTCGCCGTTGATTTGCGCAAGGTCAAAGCCCGCCCCCGCCGCCCCCAGCGCGGCTTTCACCGTCTCGGCCTCCAGCGCCAGCCCGTCAATGAGAACCTTCCCCCCCGTCGTCATGCGGATTCCGATTTCCCGATTGTCGGGCGTCAGATAGCGGATGTCGAAGCCGTCGGCGGTCTTGAGAATCCACGCCCGGTTGTTTCCCTGTTGGTTTCCCGCGCCGAAACGGTCGATAGGCGAATAGATTCCGTTGACGGCCTCGAAGGAAACAGAGCGCTTGACCGCCTCGCTGTACGAGTAGACTTGCACGGGGTAGGCGGTGGGCGTCGCGGTCGTGAAAATGCGCTCGCCCTGCCCCGCGACGGGGTAGCCGTCGTCGCCCCGCGACAGCCCGGAAACGTCCGTCGGCCAGTACAGCGGGGCGCCGTCCGGGGTTTTGGCCTGCTCCGTCCCGCCCGTGGGAGAACCTGTAATCCACAGCATATTTTGCCCGTAGATTTTGATATAGTTGTCGTCGCCCGTATCGCCCGCCAGATACCGGACAATGCGCCGGGACGTGGTCAACTGGTCGACCGCCAAATGCCCGACTTCCCCGTACCCGGCGTAAATGGCGTCGGCGGAGAGTTGCCCGGACACGTTCACGTTGCCTTCCAGCTTGATGTAACCGTACAGTTCGTTCGGGCCGATGCGGAGCGTAAGCCGTGCGAAAACCTCCCCGTTTTCGGTCACGGTGGAGACGGAAAGCGTAATGCCGTTGACGGTCTGGCTGATTCGGGAAATATCCCCCTCGGCGTTCGTGACGCGGGTTTCAAAGCCGTCCGCCGTCTGCTCCAGCGAGGAGACTCTTCCGTCCACGTTTCCCACCGTAGAGGAAATTTCGTCGGCGCGAACCCTTAGAGACGCGATGTCCCCGGCGTTGTTCTGGGCAAGCAGTTCGATTTCGTCCGCCCTTTGGCGAATGGCGGTAAAATTTTCCTCCGCGTCCGTGCGGACGGCGCTGTCGCCTTGGTCGACGTAGCGCTTTGTCGCGGCCTCGGCGTCGAGTTCGGGGTTGCGGAATAGGCGCAGTATGCCGCGCATGGTTCCGCCGTCCAACGGGAGGTAATCGCCGCTAACGCCGCTTCCGCCCCCGGAGCCCGTCCCGGAGCCGCCCCCGCCCTCGGAAATGAGCTGTTCGGCGCGGGGCAACATCACGTTGTTCAGGTACGTCGCTATTTCCGTAAACAGGCTTTGGATGTCCTTCCGGTTCTGAACCTCGTTGTTTTGGCGGGTCGCGTAGTCGGCGGGGTTCTCCCAGTTTTTTGTGTACTGAAGGCGCGGGATGAGTTCGGGCGCGTCGTTCGGCATTACTTATCCCTCCCGACAAATCTGTATTGAATCTCGGCGGAAAAGACGGACAAATCTTTCCCGGCCTCGTTGTTTTCCAGCCGCATGGAAAAATGGCGGACGTGCTTGCAGTTCGGGGCGCGGCGGAAGGTCGCGGCGTGGCGCGGGACGCTCAAATCCCGGACTTCCAAATCCCGCTCCGACAGGCGGTCGTAGCCCGCCGCCGCGAGGTTTGCGCGGTCTTGGCGGCTTTCGTAGTCGGTTTCGTAGATGATTTCCGTGTCGGACGGCGCGTCGGCGCGGGCGGAGACAATGACCGTCCGCACGTCCTTGAGGCGGTCGTAGCCCCCGAAATTCCTGACGGGAAACTGGTAAACTTTGCGTATGGGCTCCCCCAAGTCGTCAAAGACCTGCCCGGAGAGGCGGACGACGCGGGGCGCGGACAGCAGGCACGGAACGCCGTCGCGCAGGGCGAGGGCGCGGGGCGACAGCCCGGTAAAATAGAACCACACGGGATTGTCGGCGCCGGAAAGGGAGTAGTCCCACAGCCACGCGTGGCCGTTGACGCAAAGCCAGTAGCGCTTGCCGTCGTCGAGGGAGCAGACGGGCGCGGAGCCCGCCACGCGCATGTCGTAGAGCAGACCGGGGCGGGCGTCGGAGCCGTTGATTTTCTCGGAGACGCATTGCACGTTGTTTTCGTAGGCGGGGGAGGCGGAGAGTATCCGGTAGACGCCGCCCGACTTGTTGGCGAACGTCAGGCAGTTGTCGACGAGGCGCACGGAGTTCGGCAGGTCGCACCCGATATTGTCGTTGACGCCCGAATAGGTCAGGGAAATCTCGTCGCGCCCGTTGACGCTCTCCGTCGACATGCCCAGTTTCCCGATTTTTCGCGTCTGGAACACGAACGTCTGCCCGTACTGTTCGCCGAAGCCCGTGATTGCGCCGTCGGCGAAGTTGTGCTGGCGGATTGGCCAGTAGGACAGGTCGAGCCCGTTCTGGGTCGAGCCGCTCCAGAACAGGGCGTTGTCCTGATTTGCGCCGCCGCCAAAGACGGCGCACAAGTCCCGCCCGCTTCCGCACACGGCGGCGTAGGGGCATTTCATAAGGGCGGAGAGCGCGTCCGGGTTGGCTTTGCTGTAGGTAATCTCAACCGTGTTGTCGGCGGGCGGGTCGGAGACGGGCGGCGCCTCCGCGAAGGTCACGATGCCCGCCGCGAGGTCGACCGCGTAATCCCCGCCCGTAAGCGTCAGGACGCTCCCGCCGCTCCAAAGCCGCACCTCCGTCACGGCTTGGATTCCCTCGGCCGGAAGATGGTATTCCGTGTCGCCGATGTCCAGATTGAAGGTAATCGCGGCGTTTTCGGGCGGGGCGGCGTCGAACACGACGGTTCCCGTGGGCGCGTCGAAGTCGTACAGCGCGGGCTCGACGTAGTTGCCGTTGACGTACACGGAGGAGATTCCGCGCAGGTTCTGCGCCGCCGTCACGCCCACGACGAAAGCGCGTTGCAGGCCGTTCCCGGTTCTCTGGGCTTTGGACGGCGAGCAGGACGGGTTGTACGTAATCCGCTTTTGCGGCGAGAGCCTGTTTTCGGGCTGGTAAAGGTCGCCGCTCCCCGTGGCGGGGTCGGCGTTCATCACGGTCGTGGGGACGAACGCGCCCGCCGTCATGTCGGAAACCGTAAACGGGGAGGCAAGCGTAGAGTGGCGGGCGTTGTAGGCGAGCTTGAAAAAGCCCCCGGCGTTCTTGTAATAGTAGTCGGCGCCGAAGCGGAAGAACGTCCCGGCGTTGCGTGGGACGCCCGTCACGACGGCGGAGGGGCCGTCCACGCGGCGCAGTTCGGAAAACCGCCCGTGCCAAGTGTAGAGCGAAGTACCGATATGCGCCACAATCCCTTCTTCAAAGTCCGTCGCGGCGTAGACAATGTCGCGGGCGGCGAACTGGTAGCCGGAGTAGGAGCCGCCGCCCCAGCCCGAAGTTGCGGCCTGCTGTCCCGGACGCGACTGCAAAACCCCGTCGTCAAACCACATGTTTTCCATTTCGGGCGATTCGTTGTCTTTCAGGTTGATTTCGGCGTCCCGCAGGTTCAGCCCGCCGTTCAACGCCGGGAAACGGTAGGAGCGGGTTTCCCGCGCCTTGGGTAACTTTACGACCGCCATATTATCCGCCTCCCGTCGGGAACGCGTAAGCCTCCCGGATGTCCGCAAACTCGGCGCTTATCCTCCCGGACAGCCGCCGCAGGAACGCCTCGTACTCGTTCATGAGCGCGGCGTAGGCAAACTCGGAATCGTCCATGACCAGATACGCCGCCGCGTAGTAACAGGCGCATTGCGCCCACGGGTAGGGCGCGTCGAGTTCGTAGGCGTCGGCGGCGCCGACGGGCAGGCGTCCGGGCGGGGGCTCCCGCGCCGGGGAGACCGTCAGCGCGATTTGCGTCAGCGCCGCGTTGATAAGGTTCGGTATGCGCCCGATATAGTCGGACTGGTTGTTGTACGCGGGGGAGACCGTTTCCCCCGCGACGCTGTGACGGTCGATGAGTTCCAGCGTGAAACGCTTGATTTCCGCGTAGGGAATCATCTCCGTTTCGGGCTTCCGCTCTCTCTTGCGCTCCAACGGTCTCCCCCCTTCCGCTTAGGAGAAGGTCTCCGCCGGGGCGGTTCCGTGATACCAAATCGCGTCCCGCTTCTCGTTGAGCACGAAGCAGTCGTAGAGCACGCGCCCCTCGACGAGCCAGCCGGAGATTCCCGGCGGGTCGGTATGAATTTTATGCTCCCAGAGCTGTTTGGGGGCGCAGGCGGCGACGGGGTGCGTGAGGATGAACGCCGCGCCCGTCGGAAGGCGCGACGCGGGCACTTTGACAATGCGCGTCCCGTCCACCTGTCCCATGACGCCCCGGTCAATCATGCTCTTGGAGCGGTCGCCCTCTTTCATGAACGCGGGGTCCTGCTTGAGGAGGTTTGCGAACTTGTAGGAGCAGAAGCAGACGCGCCCGCTGTCCGGCACGCAGGCGTCGCCGAGGGCTTCCTGCGCGTTGAGAAAGAGCTCGTAGGCGTTGGATTTGGTCGGGGCGGTCGTCGCGGTCCGGCTGTTTCCGGCGGCGGCGGACGCCAGCTTCCAGAACACGTACCTGTCAAACTCCGGAATGACGACTTCCCGCAGTTCGCGGGCGTAGGCTTGCCCGGCGTCCTTGACCATCTGCTGTTGGACTTTGTTCCCCTTGTCGATAGTAAACGCGTAAGAGCGGTCGCGGGTGACGGTAAGCTCCTGAACGCTGTCCTGCAGTTCGGCGGGGGTTCCGTAGCGGCTCGTGCCGCTGCGCGTGTAGTTGGTCAGCGGCACGGTCGGAATGGAGTAAACGTTCACCGTCTTGACGCCCGTAAACGAATACTGGTTGTTGAGCGCCAACTGCGCCTGCGACGCCTTGGAAAACCGCTCGTCCACCTGTTTGGCGTACTTGCTCGCCAGATTCACTGCCATTTCAATTCCTCCTTACTATCTTACCATTCGTCGTTGAAACCCTCTAAGAACGGGTCGTTGTTTTCGGGGCGGCCTCCCGCGACGCCCTTGACGGGCGCGGCGCGGCGGTTGGACTCCGCCTTTTTCAGCGCGGCGTTCTCCCGGCGCAACGCCGCGATGGTCTCCGCGTCGGACTTGGCGCGGTGCGCGGCGTAGGCGTCTTTCAAGGGCTTGCCGCCCATGAAATCCCGCATGACCTGTTCGGGCATTTCTTTCGCGTCGGGATAGAGCGTCTGAATCTCTTGGAGCGCGGCGCGGAAATCGTCGGGCTTGCCCGACGCGGACGGCGTTTCCGCCGCGTCCTCAAGCGGGTAATCTTTCCCGCCGCACTCGCTCCGGGCAATCATCCGGGCGACGGCCTCGTTGCCCGACAACGCCAACTGCTCGTTGTAGACGGCGCGGTACCTGTCGGCGTTGGCTTTTTCCCGTTGCGCCTCGTAGAGCGCCTTGTAATCCGGTTCGGGCGGCTTGTCCGCGTCCGCTTTGGCGTCGGTCTGACCGCCGCCGTTATCGTCGGACGGCGCGTTCTTGCCGGCGTCGGCGCCCTCCGATTCCGGGGCGGGGGTTTCGCCGCCGTCGGAGAAGATGTCCGTTTCGGTTTCGTCCCCGGCGGCCTCGTCGGGGAAAATCGGCTCGTCGTCCCACTCGGACGCGGCGTCGGTCTCCGGCGCGGCGGACGGCTCCGCCGTTTCGGTCGCCTCCGTTGCGCTTACGTTCTGTTCGTCCATGGTATGGCTCCTTTCTTGTTAGCGGGAAGCCCGCATATTTCCGACGATACGGGCGGCGCGTTTGGCGACGCCGGGCAGGTTCGGCATACGGTTGCGCATGGCGTTCGGCAAGCCTTCCTCCATGCGCTCCGCCGACAGCGCCCCGCCCATGGACGGCGCCCCGCCGCCCGACGCGCCGTCGGGCGCAACGCCGCCGCTTTCCAACTCCGCGATGAGCTCGTCTTTTTGCGGTATCAGCTTGTCGGGAATCCGTTTCAGGTACTGGACGGCGGAAAGCATACCGTCGCGCCGCAGGTTGTCGAGCGTTTGCGTGACGGCGATTTCAGAGAAATAGGTGGTCGCGCCCACGTCCACCCGGAGATTCAGCCACAGGTTCTTGAACGCGGAGAAGTCGAACCAGTCCGCGATTTTCCGCCTGACCTTGCGCGTGGCCAGCAGTCCCGTCGCGGGGTCGATTTGCGGAAGCCCGTCCGCGCCCGTCAAAACGTCCTCGAACTCGCGCTCCGCAATGACCGGGCGCATACCGTAATATGTCCCCATCATGTCAAGCAGGATATGCCCGATGTCCTCGACCCACTCGTGCAACCCGGCGCGGATGTTCTCCAAGGGCACTTCCGCGTTGGTCTGCAGAACCATGAGCGCGCTTGTGTTGTCGGGCTTGACGTTGCCCATCTGCGCGTCGGTCGCGCCCATGCACTCTTTCGTGTAGGCAAGAACTTTGTCGATATAGGCGCTAATCTGACCGGACATTTCCGGAACCGCGAAACTTGTCGCAATGTCGGGGATTCTCTCGCCCGGCGACAGCCCGTCCACGGCGATTGGCTCCCCCACGGCGTCGCTCCAACAGGATATTTTCCCCCTGTCGTAAATCACCTTTGGAAACGCCGTCGTTTGCAAATGCCGGAGGGAAACCGCAAACATGCGGTTTATCTCAATCTGGTTGGGAATCAGGCTCGTTATCAGGGCGCGTCCGTGGTACTGGTTCTTCTGCGCCCGCCAGTTGCCCCACGCAATCGGGTAGAGCGAAAGCCCCGTGTCGATGTCCTCGTAAATCACGGCGTCGCGGGTCGCTTTCGTGACGCGGACGCTTTCGCCCTTCTTTTCGTACAGGATGACGTAGAGGGCTTTCCCGTTTCCGTCCTCGTCTTCCTCGGCCTCGGTTTTCCCGCCGACGCCGGGGAAAAGCCCGTTCTCCGCGTCGGCGGAGACGGCGGAATCCGCGCCGGGCGCCCTATGCCGCCTTGCCTCGGCGCGGAGATTCTCCACGGTGTCGCGCCCGACGATGATAATATAAGGCTGATTCTGGGCGTTCCGGTCGTTGGGATTGCCGAAAAGGACGTTGATTCCGTCTATCAGCTCCATGCGGATTTCGCCGCCGTACATGCCGTCAAACTCGAAGGCGCCGCCGTAGGGCTTGGCGTCTGGGTCCCACCAGAAATGGGCGCAGTAGTCGCCCGACACCGCGCCATCGTAAAGCGCGTCGCGGAGGCGGTAGTCGAACTTGAGCTTTTCGAGCAGGTTTCCTAACGCGGCGTTGGCGTACCCGGAGGCGTCCTTGTCGGACTGCGCGTCATGCTCCCACGCCGCCGGATTGGCGGCGCAGTCGGCGAGCGGCTCCGTGCGGATAGTCGTCGCGGAACTGGTCAGCGACGCGATAAAGAGACTGGCCACGCGTTCCAGAATGTTAAACACGGGCTTTGGCAGTCGGCTCATGGCGGGCGTGTTCGGCAAATGCAACCATTGATTTCCCGCGAAAAACTCCGTGTTCGTGTTGACAAGCTCGTACTGGTCGGGCGTCAGACTGCGGTTATAGTTGACGCCGCGCTCGTAGAGCCGCCACGCCCTTGTGACGTTTTCGCCGCTCATCCGCTCTCACCGCCGCCGTAAGCGTCCAGCACGTTATAATGACCTAACGCCGCCCACGCTTCCGCCTCCTCGTTCGCTTTGCGTCGCTTTTCCTCGTCGGTTTCCGGCTCGTCCGGCGGGAAGCCCGTCAAGACTTTTCGGATTTGCGCGTTTTCCCGCGCCTTCCGGAGCTCCAACAGCAGGCAAATAAGGACCGCAAGCAGGAAATCGCCGATTACCGCCGCGCCGAAAATAGCTTGCAGGATTCGGTACATACAATCACCACCCAAAAAGATTGCCTTCTAATAGGCTTTCCCGCGCCTCGGATTCCTCCCGCGCCCGCCGCCGCTCGGCGTCGGAGAGAGGCGCGGGCACGGCGACGCCCGAAAGGTAGTTCAGGGCTTGCGACGAACTGTCCACCATATCGTCGTGCGCCCCGGCGGGGAACGCCG
>JAFXQD010000083.1 GCA_017527365.1 Oscillibacter sp. | reverse complement strand
GTTTCCAGCAAACCGTAAAACGCCTTCTCAATCCGAGTATCTTCCATTCCAAGCACTCTCTTTCCAACGTGTTTTTCCTATTCTATCCTATCATGACTTTAATTTCAAGGTGTTGTATTTTATTTCGTGATAAATCCTTATAGGAATGCACCTCAAATTTTATGCGACCATCCATGTATCCGGCGTCCAGTTCCGCCGTTCTGCCGCCCGCCCAAGCGTTGGTTGCGCGTTTGTCCATCCAATTCAGGCGCAAACACTCCGCCTCGTAAATGACGCCCAAATAATACAGGCAGTCAATGTTTCCCTCTTGGAGATAGCGTTTAAATTTGCGCACGTCGCCCTTAATCGTTTCCTCCATACGGCGGCTCGCGTCGCCCGTATATTTTAATTCTATTACCGCGATAACGCCGGACACGGCGTCTGCCAAAAAATCCGCGTTTTTCCAGTTATCGTGCAATTTTACAATCACCAAGTCGGCTTTCAGGTTTAACGCCGCAAAGCGGTATTCCGAGAAGATTCTCAGGTTGTTTTTACGCAGAAGATTCGCCAGCTTTCGCCGCAAGTGATAATAGAAAGCGCATTTCAAGCTGTCCTCGCGCAAAAGCGCGTCATTCTGCCAGTCGGCTTGAATATTGTTCAGCCATACGGTTTTTATGGCGCGGTCAATCGCCGACAGGATTTCATAATTGATTGGCGCCGTCATGCGTCCCTCTCTTTCCGTGCGCCCTATCAAGGGCAACGCGCCGCCGATAATCGGAAGCGCGTTGCCCTGTTTTCGGTATGCTTGACAGCGGGACAACCGCCCCGGCAAAGTCAATCCTCATAGTGGCCGCGCAGGGAAGTCACGCGGATGTCCCCGCTTTCCATGATGTGATAAAGGATACGGTCTTTGTCGTTGATTCTCCGGCTCCAGCCGGGCTTATGGCGCAACGCTTCCGGCTTTCCCAAGCCATGCGCGGGGCCGTCGCGCTGTATGGACGCCAAAAGCGCGTTGATTCGTTTCAAGGTCTTGCGGTCCTGTCCCTGCCAGTAAAGGTAATCCCGCCAGCCGTCGTCGGAAAAAACCAGCTCATTCATCAGCCATAGCCTCTAATTCCGCCATTGTCTTACGGACGCCGCCGCCCGCGTCAATCTCCGCCAAGCCGCGCATATGCTTCGCCATCAGCTCTTCCTCTGTCATTGCGTCCGCGCTCTTGATTTCCCGGATAGACCGCCGCAAAAACGTGGAAACGGCGTCCGCCAAGTCGATTCCGTGTCCGCCCAAGACGGCTTGCGCCTCCCGCGCCAGCGCGGGGTCGATTGCGATACTGTACATGGCGATTCCCCCTTTGCGCCCTAATAATACCGCAAGTTTCAGAGGAAAGCAAGGGGGAACTCGCCGAAAGCGCCTTGCCCTGTTTTGTAACGCCGCTTACAGGTGGAGAACCCGGTCGCGGATTTCCTGCGTCCGCCCTTGGTTCCAGTATTGCGTGCCGATATAGCCGCAAGTCCGCCGCGCCACGTTCATCTTGCGCTGGTCGGTGTTGCCGCAACGCGGGCAACGCCATATCAGCTTCCCGTCCTCCTCGGCAATCTCAATCTCGCCGTCCCAGCCGCACACTTGGCAGTAGTCGCTCTTGGTGTTCAGCTCCGCGTAGATGATGTGGTCGTAGATGAAGCGCATGACCGCCAGAACCGCCTCCAAGTTGTCCTGCATGTCCGGGACTTCCACATAGCTAATCGCGCCGCCGGGGGACAAATGCTGGAACTGCGCCTCAAACGCCAGTTTCGTGAAGGCGTCGATTTCCTCCGTCACGTGCACGTGGTAGCTGTTCGTGATATAGCCCTTGTCCGTGATTCCCTCGACAATCCCGAAACGCCGCTGCAGGCACTTGGCGAAACGGTAGGTTGTGGACTCAATCGGCGTCCCGTACAGGGAGAAGTCAATATTGTGTTGCGCCTTCCAGCCCCGGCAGGCGGCGTTCATCTTCTCCATGACTTCCAGCGCGAACGGCGTCGCCTCCGGGTCGGTGTGGCTCCTGCCCGTCATATACTTGACGCACTCGTACAGCCCCGCGTAGCCCAAGGAAATGGTGGAGTAGCCGCCGTAGAGCAGTTTGTCGATAGTCTCGCCCTTTTTGAGCCGCGCCAGCGCGCCGTACTGCCAGAGAATCGGCGCCACGTCGGAAACCGTGCCTTTCAGGCGGTTGTGGCGGCACATCAGGGCGCGGTGGCAGAGCTCAAGGCGTTCGTCAAAGATTTCCCAGAACTTCCCCCTGTCGCCGCCCGACGAAAGCGCGATGTCGGGCAGGTTGAGCGTCACGACGCCCTGATTGAAGCGCCCGTAGTATTTGGGCTGATTCGTTACGGGGTCGACGTAGGGGGTCAGGAACGAGCGGCAGCCCATGCAGGTGTAGCAATGCCCCTCGCCGTTCTTGTCGATTTTGAGCTCCAGCATTTTCTTCTCGGAGATATAGTCGGGCACCATGCGCCGCGCCGTGCACTTCGCAGCCAGTTGCGTCAGGTACCAGTACGGCGTCCCCTCGTCCACGTTGTCCTCTTCCAGCACGTAAATGAGCTTCGGGAAGGCGGGCGTCACCCACGCGCCGCTCTCGTTCTTCACGCCCTGATAGCGCTGTTCCAGCGTCTCTTCGATAATCAAAGCCAAATCCGCCTTTTCGCGCTCGTTGCGGGCTTCCCCAAGGTACATGAACACGGTGATAAACGGGGCCTGTCCGTTTGTGGTCAGGAGCGTGACGACTTGGTACTGGATGGTCTGGACGCCGCGCCGGATTTCGCCCCGCAGGCGGTTCTCGACGATATGGGAAACCTTCTCCTCGCCGGGATTGGCGCCGATTTCCGCCAGCTCCGCCTCGACTTCCTTCCGGATTTTTTGGCGGCTCACGTCCACGAACGGCGCCAAGTGCGTCAGGGAAATCGACTGTCCGCCGTACTGGTTGGAGGCGACTTGCGCGATAATCTGCGTGGCGATGTTGCAGGCGGTGGAAAAGCTGTGCGGGCGCTCAATCAGCGTGCCCGTGATGACCGTGCCGTTCTGCAACATGTCCTCCAAGTTGACAAGGTCACAGTTGTGCATGTGCTGGGCGTAGTAGTCCATATCGTGGAAGTGTATGATTCCCTCGCGGTGGGCTTTCACGATGTCCTCCGGGAGCAGAACCCGCTCCGTCAAGTCCCGCGACACCTCCCCCGCCATATAGTCGCGCTGGGTGGAGTTGACGATAGGGTTCTTGTTGGAGTTCTCCTGCAACGCCTCCTCGTTGCACCGCTCAATCAGGCTCAGGATTTTCTCGTCGGTGGTGTTGCTCTCCCGCGCAAGGGCGCGGGTATAGCGGTAGGTGATATAATTCTTGGCGACCTCGTAGGCGCCCTGCTCCATAATCCGACGCTCCACAAGGTCTTGTATCTCCTCGACGGACGGCGCCCGCCCCATCTTGTCGCAACTCAGCGTGACGCGCTCGGCGATGCGGAGTATCTGCGCGGGGGTCATGCGGGCGTGCTCCTCCGCGCTCTCGTTGGCCTTCCGGATTGCCTCCGTGATTTTGGTGATGTCGAACGGAACCTCCGCGCCGTTGCGCTTGATAACTTGCATGTGTTTCCCTCCCGAAAAGTTCGGAGCGGGCAAACCCGCTCCCCGTGAAAGCAGTATTG
Organism: Oscillibacter sp.; assembly: GCA_017527365.1. Lineage (GTDB taxonomy): Bacteria > Bacillota > Clostridia > Oscillospirales > Oscillospiraceae > Oscillibacter. The sequence goes on along the minus strand of JAFXQD010000083.1, from coordinate 46,768 downwards.
AATTGGCGTTCCCCCGGACGGGGCTTCAAACTCCGCGCCCGCGCACGGGAGGCGGTGTCATAGCTCACGCGTTCCGCCTTCATTTCGGGGCGGGAAAAACGCGTCGGCGGGCGCAGGCGGCGCCGACACCATATCTTGAACTGCCGCACATTATAGCGCACTATATCTTGTGGCGCAATGCGCGTTTTTCACAAAAAGAAAAACCGCCCCCGAAAGATTCCGAAAAGGACGGGCTTTCCCCGGTTTTTCATGGAAATCTGGCGGGAGAGGTTTCCGGGACGGGAAAGAAAAATCCGCGCCGCCCCGCCGGACGCTTTCCGATACCCGCCAAGCCGGACAAATTGACGTAAGACAGCCTGTTTAGAACAAATGTTCTATATCAAAATGCGCAAAATAAAAAAATCTTTGAAAAAAAGCAAATTTCCGCTTGACTTTTTCAAAACATCTGTTATAATACGTTTCACTGTCAAGCAAGCCCGAATCCGCTGGCGTAGCTCAGTCGGTAGAGCGGCTGATTTGTAATCAGCAGGTCGGGGGTTCGAGTCCGTCCGCCAGCTCCATTCGCTTTCCGGACGGCGGACAGAAAATCGCATACGGGGGAATTCCAGAGCGGTCAAATGGGGCAGACTGTAAATCTGTTGTCGACGACTTCGGTGGTTCGAATCCACCTTCCCCCACCACCAAACCCGCCGATGAAAAATCGGCGGGTTTTTGTGTTGCCGCGTCTCCCTTCTAACGCGCCTCTCAATAAGTCCTCCGACGGCGGCCTATTTCCGCGTTGCTTCGTTTTACGGACGATGAAAAGAATCCCCCGTCGCTTGTTCGGCGCACGGGGGTTTCTTTATTATCGCTTGTAGCTGTCTTTCAAGGACACGCTGCGGTTAAAGACAAGATGTCCCGGTTTGGAATCCTTGTTGTCAAGGCAGAAGTAGCCGAGGCGCATAAACTGGAAATTCGCCGGGGCTTCGGCGTCCTTGAGCGTCGACTCCACTTTGCACCCCGTCAGGGTTTCGAGGGAATCCGGGTTCAGGCATTCCATGAAGTCTTTCCCGGCGTCGTCGGGGGAGGCGTCGGAAAAGAGGTTGTCATAGAGCCGGACTTCCGCGTCAAGGGCGGTCTGCGCGTCGACCCAGTGGAGCGTCGCGCCCTTGACCTTGCGCCCGTCGGCGGGGTCGCCGCCCCTGCTGGCGGGGTCGTACTCGCACAAAACCGCCGTCACGTTGCCGTCGGCGTCGCGCTCGCAACCCGTGCACCGCACCAGATACGCGCCCTTTAAGCGGCATTCCAAGCCGTTCGGCGTCAAGCGCTTGTATTTCGGGACGGGCTTTTCCAGAAAATCGTCGGCTTCAATCCACAGCTCGCGGGAGAACGCGACTTCCCGCGTCCCGGCGGCGGGGTCGGTGGGGTTGTTCTCCACCGTCACGGTTTCGCTCTGCCCTTCCGGGTAGTTCGTAATAATCAGCTTGACCGGGCGCAACACCGCCATGACGCGCTCGGCGGTCAGGTTCAAGTCCTCGCGGAGGCAGTGTTCAAGGAAGCCGTACTCGACCGTGCTTGGGACTTTCGCCACGCCGACGCGCTCGCAGAAATTGCGTATGGCGCGGGGCGTGTAGCCGCGCCGCCGGAGCCCGCAGAGCGTGGGCATACGGGGGTCGTCCCAGCCGGAGACCTGCCCGCCCTCCACCATGGCGCGGAGCTTGCGCTTGCTCAAGACCGTGTGGTCAATGCCCAGCCGCGCAAACTCGATTTGGCGCGGCTTGGACGGCAAGTCGCAGTTTTCGATGACCCAGTCGTACAGGGGGCGGTGGTTTTCGTACTCCAAGGAGCAAAGGCTGTGGGTAATGCCCTCCAAGGCGTCCTGAATGGGGTGCGCGAAATCGTACATGGGATAGACGCACCACTTGTTTCCCTGCCTGTGGTGCCCGATATGGCGGATTCTGTAGAAAACGGGGTCGCGCATATTGAAGTTGCCGCTTGCAAGGTCGATTTTCGCCCGCAGGGTCATGGCGCCGTCGGGGAACTCGCCCGCCCTCATGCGCCGGAACAGGTCAAGGCTTTCCTCAACGGGGCGGTCGCGCCACGGGCTCCGCGCCGGGACGCCCACGCTCCCGCGATACTCCTTGAACTCTTCCGGCGTCAGCTCGCAGACGTAGGCCAGCCCTTTCTTGATAAGCAATTCCGCCTGTCGGTAATCCTCCTCGAAGTAGTCGGAACCGTAGAAAAAGCGGTCGCCCCAGTCGAAGCCCAGCCAGTGAATATCCTCCTTGATGGCGTCCACAAACTCCACGTCCTCCTTGGTGGGGTTGGTGTCGTCCATGCGCAGGTTGCAGAGCCCGCCGAACTTTTCCGCCGTGCTGAAGTTGATGACCAGCGCCTTGCAGTGCCCGATATGCAGGTAGCCGTTGGGTTCGGGCGGGAAGCGCGTGTGCACCGCCATGCCCGCGAAGCGCCCGCCGGGGGCTATGTCCTCCTCTATGAACGCGTGGATAAAGTTCCGGCTTTCCGGTTCGCCCGCCGCGTTTTTTACCTCGTCAGCCATTTTCAAGCCTCCTATCCGTGATACGCCGCCCGCGCCCTCACGCCGACAGCCAGTCCTCCGTGACATCCCGCGCCGTGACGGGCGTCACGATTCCGCGGCACATCTTGCCCAGCAGTTCCAGCGCCTGAAAGCGGGACACCGAAACGCCCGGAATCAGCGCCGCCTCCCCGCCGGATTCCACCAGAATGCCGTACTCCCCTTGTTCGGCGTCCAAGGCGCCCGTCACGAGGGAATATTCCACCTTGCCTTCTCCCAGCGCCGCCGAATCAAAAAAGAACTTCCTCATACGCGTTCCCTCCTGTGATATGCTGTAACGGCGGAACGAACCGCGCATTCCCTTGCGCGGACTCCCATCGTTCCCCGTGAAAAGCCTTCCGGCAAGTCCCGGCGCTACGCGCCGGAATCTTGCAGCATAGTATAAACCTGTTCGCGGGTGTAAAGCAAGTTCAAGGCGTCCAACAGGGCGCGGGCGTTGAGCTTTTCGGGCAGCGACAGCCGCCGCAAGAGCGCCCGGCGCCGTTCCGCGCTGTTCTCCGCGCCGCTCAATCCCCACTCGAAAAAATCCGTCATGGTAACGGGGTCGCCGTCCGAAGGCGCCGCCGACGGTTCGTCTATAAATGTCGCCCCGGCGCGGCGCAAAACGTCCAACAGGATTTCGGGGCGCATTCCCTCCGCGCCCAACTTGCCCTCTTTTCCCGGCTTGCGCTTGCGCCGCTCCTTGCCCCGTATTTCCGGGATGTAGGCGTGCTTGACCTGTCCGGGGGGCAGGGCGCCTTTCAGGAAGTTGCGCAACACGAACCCCGCGCCGTCGCTGTCCGTCATGATAATCAGCCCGCGCTTCTCCGCAAGCCGCCGCAGAAACGAGAGCTTTTCCCGGTTATGGAACGCCGAAAAGCCCTCTAACGTGACAACGGGCGCGTCCACGACTTGGGAAAGCGCGTTCTTGTCGTACTTCCCCTCCACCACGATTACTTCCGCGATTCGCTCCATACGCGCTCCTATCCGCGCCGGGGACGCGCTTCCGCCCCCATGCTTAAGCGTATCAGCAAGAACTTTAATTCTTCCGCGGGGTCTACGCCCCGTTCCGACTTCATGCGGCGGTCGAGTATCTCGCACTGCCGCACAGCCCACGCGCACCAAGCGGTAGTCGTGCGCCGCGCCGCCGACAGCGCGAGTTTCGCCGGGTAGCCCGACCTCATGTTCCAGATGTCCGCGAGCCATTCCTGCCCGCGCCCGGAATCCAGCGCGAGGCGCGCCGTGTAAAGGCGGCGCAGTTCCTTGCCCAAGGCTCCGGAAATCATATAGGGCACGGTCTGCATTTTGATTAAGTCGCCGAGAACCGCCGCCGCCGCGTCGTAATTCCCCGCCGAAACCGCGTTGGAAAGGTCGAACGCCTGCCGCGACAGCACGGGGTCGGCGATAGCGTCGATGTCGCGGCGCGTCACGGTCGCGCCGTCGGCGTAATCGGCGATTTTGCCGATTTCCTGCGACAGCCCGTCCATGAGGTTGCCGCAGGTAAAGACAAGGTATTCCGCCGTGCGGCGGTCAACCGCCTTCCCGCGCTCCCGGAACTGCGCGGCAATCCAGTCTAAAAGCTCCGACTGTCCGAGCGGTTGGAAATCCAGAACCTGCGCGTAAGCGTCGATAACTTTCTTCAACTCGCGGGCGGAGTTCGTCGGCGCTTTCTTTGCCTCCGCCCCCGCCGCGCCGTCGGATTCGGCGTCCTGTTGGCGCGTGAGGCGATAGGGAACGGTGTCGTAGTGGAACGCGACGCAACACCATTCCGGCACGTCGGCAAGGAACGCGCACAGCGCCGCCCGCTGTCCCTCCGACAGCCGCGACATATCGTAATCCGACACCACAATCATCGTGCGGTCTGACATCATGGGCATTGCGTCCGCCGTCTCCGACAGCTCCCGCACGTCCAGCCCCGCGCCGTCAAGACGGTGGAAGTTAAACGCCGCGAACGCCTCCGGGACTAACAGCTTTCGCAGTTCCGAAAGGTAGAAGTCGCGCAGGTACGTTTCCTCGCCGTGGAAAACGTAGACCCGCGCCGGGGCGGACGGGTCGCCGGACGCCAGCGCCATACGGAAATCGCGCATTGCGTCCGCCTTTTTCGCGGGCGCGTTCGTTTTTTTGGATGTTTTAGCCGCCATGCGCCCGCCCTCCCGTCGCAAAAGTGGGGTTCATGCAAAGATGTATCATGCCGTCAATGTCCGTGCGGTAGACGGCGCAACCGTGTTCGGATAAACGCCGCAGGGTTTCGGGCGCCGGGTGCCCGTAACTGTTGCCCCCCACGCTGACGCAGGCGATTTCGGGCGACAGCGCGTCGAGCAGTTCGTCCGACGAGGAGTATTTGGAGCCGTGGTGCCCCACGACCCAAGCCTCCAAGTCGGGGATTTCATAGCGTTGAATCAAAACCCGTTCGGCGTCGGCGCCCATGTCGCCCGTGACGAGCAAATCCGCGTCTCCGGTCGAAGCCAGCACGGACAAGCCAAGGTCGTTGCTTCCGGCGGCGCCGACGGGCGGGAAAATCGTCAACCGTCCGAGGCCGAACCCCGCCGCCGTCCATTCCCGCACGACGCGCACGGGTATCCGGTAGCGTTCGGCAAGTGCGAGAACCGCCGCGCCGTTTTTGCTGTCGGCGGGAACTTCCGGGACGTACAGCGCTTTCGCGCCCAGACGCGCCAAAAGCCCCTCCAAGCCGTTGACGTGGTCGCTGTCGTAATGCGTCAGAATCAGCGCGTCGAGCTTGCGGCAACCCATGCCCCGCAACTGTTGCGCGGCGATTGCCCCCGCGTCCTTCCAACTGTTCGAGCTTCCGCAGTCCGCCAGCGCGAAGCGCCCGTGCGACGCCAGAATGACGCTCTGCCCCTGCCCCACGTCCAGCGCGAGCGCGTCCATGGCGTTGCGGTACGCCGATTCCCCGGCGCGGAGCGCGGCGAAGAGCGTCGCGCAAGCCAGAAACGCCGACAGCAGATACAATCGGGCGCCGGGGCGCTTGCAAAAGCACGCAAGCGCGAACAGCAGATAAACGTAGGCAAGCCAGTATTTGAGGAAAGGATTTGCGAAATAGACGGCGTGGAGCGGGATTTTAGCGAGTACGTGCGCGCAGAACAGGATATAGCGCACAAGGAGCGCGGGAATCCAAGCGAGTACGGCGGCGACGGGCGGCAGTACGAACGACAGCGCGGCGACGGCCAGTCCGGACGCGAACGCCGCGCCCACAGCCCATAGGCAAAGCAGATTGCTTAACGGCGCAATCAGCGACAACACGCCGAAATATGCGGCGCACAGCGGCGCGGTGAAAGTGATTGCGCCCGCAGACGCGGAGAACGTCGCGGCGGCAAAGCGGCGCATACGGGAAAGCGCGTCGCGCATTGCGTCCGGCTCGCCGTCGGATGCGGGCGGCGTTTCTCCGGACAGCGCGGCGTACAGTTTGGGCGCAAGCCACAACAGCCCCGCCACAGACGCGAAGGAAAGTTGCAGGCTGACGGACGCCGCCGCGAAAGGGTTTTGCAACAGAATCAGGAACAACGCGACGGAAAGCGCGGTCGGCGGGTCGTTGTCCCGACGCGCCGGAGGCGCCGACAGCAACAGCGAAAGCATAATGCAGGCGCGGATGACGGACGGCTTGCCGCCCGTCATGAGGGCGTAAAAAATCAGGGACGGGACGCCGACAGCCGCGACCATGGCGCGGGAACGCCGACGGAATAGAAACGCAAGCAAGGCAATAAGGAAGCCGCAGTGCATACCCGACACCGCCAGAACGTGCGACAGCCCCGCCTCAGAGATGTCCGCGTCGGCGGATACGGAAAGCCCCGCCCGGTCTCCCGTAAGCAACGCGCAAAGAAAAGGCGCGGCGTCGCCGGGGAACAATTCCCCTATGCGTCGGCGCAAGGCGTTTCCCATGCGCACGGGCCAGTAACGAACCGACGTTGCGCCCCGCCCGCCCTCAACGACGGCACCGCCGCGCCCGTATGCCAGCATAAAGACGCCTTTTGACGTGAACGTCGTGATGTCGCTTTCGCGGACGCGCCGGGCGTCCTCCAACCGCACGATTCCCCGCAATGCGACGCCCGGACGCAGTTCCAATAAGCCGCGCTCGCCGTAGTACATGACCCGTCCGGGAACGCCGTCGATTTTCACGGCAACCCTCGCGCCCCACGCGGTGGCGTCGGGGTAGTCGCACAGCGTCATGACGGTGCCCTGTTCCGCGCCGTAGAGCGCGGAGAGGGAATCGACCGTGTAACGGGCATAGAGCCAGTTGTAGCCGAACGCCAGCGAAAGCCCCGCGCCGATTAACAACGCCCGTTTCCCGGCGCCGTCGGGCAGGGCGAACCGCAGACAGGCAAGCCCAAACGCGGCGGCGGCGAAATAGAGCGCAAGTTCGGACGGAACAAGGTATTGCGCGGCGAAAATCCCGGCGGAGAACGCCCCGCAAAATAACGCAAGGATTCTCATGGGAAGCCCTCCCCACAGCGGCGGCGTTTTGCGGGTTTTCAAGGGTATCTTCTGTCAAAAATTACCGTAAAGCCATAGAATCCGCCTATAAAATTCCATGTTATTGTACACGGTATCGGCGCCCGTGTCAACCGGAAAATTCGCTTTTTAGCGCGGCAAATCCGCCGCGCCGCCCTTTTCCGACCGCTTTCGCACTCCCGGCGCGTTATAATAGCCCCGAACGGGGGCGATGAAAACGGTTGTTTACATAGACAGCGTGTTTCTCCTCAACGCCGCGACGGATTACTTGTTGTTGCTCATCACCGCCCGCCTTGCCGGGTTAGCCCTGCGGCGCGGGCGGTACCTGTGCGCGGCTTGCATGGGCGGGCTGTACGCGGCGTCGGCGTGGCTCCCCGGCTGGGCGTTCCTGACGGCGGCGCCCGTCAAATGCGCGGCGGGCGTCGGGCTGTGCCTAATCGCCTTCGGCGCGGAGGAACATCTGGCGCGCCTGACGCTCCTGTTTTTTGCGGTTTCCTGCGCGTTGGCGGGCGGCGTGGTCGCGCTGGACTTGCTCACGGGCGCGACGGGCGCCGACGCGACATCGTTCCTATTGGCGGCGCTGGGCGCGTGGGCATTGCTGGCGGTGTTCTTCCGTACCGCCGCGCAGTACCACGCAAGCGGAAAACTGCTGTCCGTCGGCGTTTGCGTCGGCGGACGCGTCGCGGAACTGACGGCGCTGTACGACAGCGGCAACAGCCTGACGGACGCCGGACGCCCCGCGCTGGTCGTCGCGGCGGAGGCCGCGCCGCGCATTTTTCCGGAGCCGCTGGCGTCCCGCCTGACGCCCGACGCCCTGCGCAGTCCGCCGGATTCGCTGGTACTGGTTATGGAGCGTATGCCGTCCCTGCGCCCCCGGCTCTTGCCCTACCGCGCCGTGGGCGTCCCCTCCGGACTGCTCCTGAGCGTCGAAAGCGACTGGGCGGAAATCGGCGGGGCGCGCTATCCGGGACTGCGGCTGGCGCTGTCGCCGACGGCGCTGGGGGACGGCTATCAGGCCCTTTGGGGCGGGGAGGTTGTGGAAATTGCGCGTGACGGGAACATCGGAAAGGGCGCTCGTTATGGGGATGGTTCAAACGATGCGGGAACTGGCGCGGCGTCTGCTGGGGCGGCGCGGCGCCGACCTTCACTATATCGGCGGCAGCGACACCCTGCCGCTGCCGTTGAGCCGGGAACGGGAGGCGGAACTGCTGGAGCATACGACGGAACAGGCGGCGCGGCAGGAACTGATTGAACACAATCTGCGGCTTGTCGTCTATATCGCCCGGCGCTTTGAGAACACCGGAATCAATATCGAGGATTTGATTTCCATCGGCACAATCGGACTGATTAAAGCCGTGGAGACCTACCGCACGGACAAAAACATCAAGCTGGCAACCTACGCCTCGCGCTGTATCGAAAACGAAATCCTGATGTATCTAAGGAAGAACGCCAACCGCAAAGGGGAAATCTCGTTCGACGAGCCGCTCAATACCGACTGGGACGGAAACGAGCTGTTGCTGTCGGACGTGCTGGGCACGGAGGCGGACGTTGTCATGAGGCCGATTGAGGAGGACGCCGACAGGGAGCTTTTGTTCCGCGCAATCAGCCTGCTGGCGCCCCGCGAACGGCAGATTATCACCATGCGGTTCGGTCTGGGCGGCGGGCGGGAGCGCACCCAAAAGGAAGTGGCCGACGCCCTCGGAATCTCGCAGTCCTACATTTCCCGGCTGGAAAAACGCATTATTTCCCGTCTGAAAAAGGAAATCCTGCGCCTTTCCTGAGTTTTTTCAAACCCCGGTTCCGCCGCTTTCCCGGCGCAAACCGGGGCTTTTCCCAAAACCGCGCCGCGCAATCGGCGTTTCCTGCCGCATATGACAAAATATTACAAAGAATAACAAATTCTTCCGCGCCGGAAGCTGTCAAAAATTTCCGTTTCAGGAAAAATTACGGCGTTATTGGAGAAACTACACAGAGGTTTCTTGAAATCCTCCCGCTTTTCAGCGAATTTAACGTAAAATCAATATTGACAAATCAATACAAAACTGTTACAATCCGGTTACAAAAGTTTCAAGGGAGTGTTCGCATGGCAAGCGCGAAGCAGAAGAAAGAAGGGCTGATTTACCGGGGACACCCGCTCCGCCGTTCCGGAAACCTGATTTATTACGGCTCTATGGCCGACCCCTATATTGTCATGATGCAAATCATGGAGACCTCTCCAATCGACCCCAAGAAGCCCGACCCCTCGAACCCCGACGCCACCCCGCCGCTCAACCTCGCCGGAAAAGTTTCCATCCAGTTGCAGTCCACCGCGCTGAACGCGAAGGCAAGCGAACGGATTCTCAAGAAGGGCGAAAAGGACAATCTCTACACCGCCATGGACTTTGCCTATGTCTGGCTCGACCGGGCTTTGAAGGGCAAGCAGGCCTGAAAACAACGGGATTCTCAGGAACCCCTTCCCGAATATCAGAAATCCCAAAGCGATGAAAACACGAAAGGATGAGACCTTGTTATGATACGCTTTCCTTGCAAAGCGGCTCGTATTTTCCTGATTTCCGCCGCTTCCGCCATGATGCTGACCGGGCTCGCCGCCGCCGACGAACTGGCCGTCGGTCTCGCCAAGACCACGGGGAACGCGCTCAATATGCGCGAGTACCCTACGACAGATTCCGCCGTCGTGACGACTTTAGATAAAAACTACACGCTCGCCCTGCTGGAGCGGACGGAGGACGACTGGTTCAAGGTCGCCTACGAGGGAAAGACCGGGTATGTCTCCGCCAACTACCTCCAAGAGCTGGAAAACGGGAACTTTGAAGCCCGCGCCCAAGTCAACCGCGAAGGCGTGTGCGTCCATTACCTCCCCTCCGAAGAGAGCGACATTCTGGAAACCATCGCCAACAAAGCCTATACCACGGTTCTGGCCTGTTACGACGGCTGGTATCTGGTGCGTTGCCAGTACGGCACGGAGGGCTACATCCGGAGCGATTTCCTTGACCTGACAAGCGTCGCTTCTGTGGGCGGCTCTTCCTACTCCGGCAACAATTCCGTTGTCGCCGCCGCCAAACGCTATCTCGGCGTGCGCTACGTCTACGGCGGCGCCTCCTCCAAATCCGTGGACTGCTCCGGCTTTACCATGCTCGTCATGCGCCAGTTTGGAATCAGCCTCCCGCACAGCGCCTCCGGACAGTGGACAAGCGGCAAGGGAAAGAAAATCTACAGCCGTTCCGCGCTCCGCGCCGGCGACCTCGTGTTCTTCCGCGACCCCAAGGTAGCCAGAGGCAAAGCCGCCTCCCATGTCGCCATTTACATCGGCAACAACCAGTTTATCCACGCTTCCTCCTCCAGCCGCAAAGTGACCTACGGCACCCTGAACAGCAGTTATCACAGCCGTTACTATATCGGCGGCCTGCGGCTCGTGTGAGTTCGAATATAAAAGGCTGTCCCGTTCGCGGGACGGCTTCTTTGTTCTGCGCGACAAGGCGCGGCGCCTCGCCCGGATTTCCCGGACGGGGCGCCGTTTTGTTACGCGCACAAAGACGCGCCGTTTATTGTCACACAAGCCCTTGCGCGAGCATGGCGTTGGCGACTTTCTGGAATCCGGCGATATTCGCGCCCGCGACCAAATCGCCCGCCGCGCCGTACCGCTCCGCCGCGTCGTGGATGTTGCGGAAGATGTTGACCATAATGCCCTTGAGCTTGGCATCCACCTCGTCGAACGACCAGCTATAGCGCATACTGTTCTGGCTCATTTCGAGCGCGCTTGTGGCGACGCCGCCCGCGTTGGCGGCTTTCGCCGGGGCGAACAGCAGCCCCGCGCTCTGGAACACGGCGATGGCTTCGGGGCGGCTGGGCATGTTCGCGCCTTCCGCAACCGCCATTGCGCCGTTTTTGACGATAAGTTTCGCGGTGTCCTCGTCAATCTCGTTCTGCGTGGCGCACGGGAGCGCGATGTCGCACGGGACAGACCAAATCCCCCGGAAGCCCTCGGCGTACTCGCTGCCCGGAACGCGCTCGGCGTACTCCTTAATGCGCCCCCTGTGACCGATTTTGATGTCCTTGACGATGTCCAGCTTGATTCCGTCGGGGTCGCGCACATAGCCGTTGGAATCGCTCATGGCGACGACTTTCGCGCCCAACGCGGTCGCTTTCTCGGCGGCGAACGTGGCGACGTTGCCCGAACCGGAAATCACGACGGTTTTGCCCATGAAGCTCTCGCCCTTCATGCGTTTGAGCATTTCCTCGGTCAGGTAGCAAAGCCCGTAGCCCGTGGCTTCCGTGCGGACAAGGGAGCCGCCGAAATCCAAGCCCTTGCCCGTCAGCACGGCGGCGTCGTAGCTGTCGCGGATACGCTTATACTGCCCGAACAGGTAGCCGATTTCCCGTCCGCCGACGCCGATGTCCCCGGCTGGCACGTCCACGAACTGCCCGATATGGCGTTGCAACTCGGTCATGAAGCTCTGGCAGAAGCGCATGACTTCGCCTTCGCTCTTGCCTTTGGGGTCGAAATCCGCGCCGCCCTTGCCGCCGCCGATGGGCAGCCCGGTGAGGCTGTTCTTGAGAATCTGCTCAAAGCCCAAGAATTTCAGGATGGACAGGTTCACGGTCGGATGGAAGCGGAGACCGCCCTTGTAGGGGCCAATGGCGGAGTTGAATTGGACGCGGTAGCCGCGGTTGACGCGCACGTTCCCGGCGTCGTCCACCCATGGAACCCGGAAGCTGACCACGCGTTCCGGCTCCACAAAGCGCTCAATCAGCCCGGTTTTCTCGTACTCCGGATGTTGCGGGAGCATTCTGTCGAGGCCTTCGAGGACTTCCAGCACGGCTTGATGGAACTCCTTCTGTTCGGGGTCCCGCTCCGTGACCTGCCCGTAGACCCGCTTCAAATACGCGCTCTGTAACATGTTCTTACCCCCAATCGGATAATCGGAAATCGCCTGTGATTATACAGGAAAAGGCGCGTTGCGCACAAGAAGAAAATTTCCTGAAATCATGGGCGCGCCGGACATGAATTTCCTGAAATTTTCACAAAAAACCGTGCGTTTCCAATCCAAACGGGGCGCGGCGTTTTCCGGCGCAAAGCGCGAAAGCGGGCGGCGGGCGCGGATTCGTCGAAAGCGACAAAACCAAGCCCAGAATTTCTACGCGACAAATCCCGCAATTTTGAAATTTGTTCACAATTTTCTCTCTACATGATGTATACTACAAGTGTAAAGTTATGCTAAAATTCGGACGGATTACGAATGGTATCCGGGAAAATCACAGAATGGAGGTATTTTGTGAACATCGCATATTTTCTTCTCCCAAAAGTGAGCGTGGCTTATCTCTACGAGGACTTCACCTTCCGTCAGGGACTGGAGAAAATGCGCCGGAACGGGTACACGGCAATCCCTGTCATCACGCGGAAGGGGCAATACGTCGGGACAGTCAGCGAGGGCGACTTCCTCTGGCATTTGCTTGACGACCGCATGGCTCTGCGTTCGGGCTTCCAGACGAACCTTGAACGTATGCGGGTGCGCGACATTCTCCGGGCGGACGGCTACCGCCCTGTCCGTATCACGGTCAGCATGGAGGCGCTTATCAGCTCCGCGATGAATCAGAACTTCGTCCCGGTCGTCGATGACACGGACCACTTTATCGGAATCATCACCCGCAAGGACATTCTCCGCTACTTTGCCTATGGCAAAGAACAGGAGGAGCCGCTGGAAAAGATTGTCTGACACGAAAGCCCGGTATCCGGCTCGCGCCGGACGCCGGGGCGTTTTTTGTCTAAAAATTCCAAAATATGCCAGTTCTAAAAAATTCTTGCATTTTTTCCGGGAATATGTTACCCTGTAAACGGAAAGCCGTTGCGCCCCCCGGCGGGAAGGGCGCGCTTTCCGGAAAAATCCGCGCCGGGAGTGATTGCTTTATGAACGTAAAAACATTGCCGCTTTGCGCCCTGATTTTCGCGCTCCTATGCTCTTTGACCGCCTGCCAAGCCGGGATTATCGGCGGCGCGGACGGCCCGACCTCTATTTTTGCCGCGAAAGGCGGCGATTCCGACGCCATTGTGATTGGCCCCGACGGGGAAGTGACTTCGCCGTCAGGCGCGGACGCGGCGGAAGCCTCCGAAAGCGCGGAAGGCGCGGCGGAGCTTGCCGACGGCGCGGCGCCGGACGATACGGAAGCCGCCCCCGACGGCGCAATACAAACATCGGGCCCCGACGGAATCCCGCCGACCCCGGACGCGCCCCCCGCCCCGCTGACGCTCGCGCTGTTGTCGGGCGCGTGGGCGGAGGCGGTAAAGGCGGAACTGCCCGCCTTTGAACAGGGAAACCATGCCGCCTGCGCGGTTCGGGAGATGTCCCGCGACGAGCTTTACGCCGCCCTCGCGCAAGGCGCCGACGGCGTCGACCTGATTATGGCGCACAGCTCCCACCTGCCGGAGTTCCGGAAGCTGGGCGTTCTGGCGAACCTCAGCGCGCTGGGCTACAAACCCGACGACGACATCATCCCTTCCGTTATGGAAATCTGCGCGGACGGGAACGCCGTCGCGCTCGCGCCGTGGTACGCCAACGCCTCCGTCCTGCTGTGCAACAAGAAATCCCTGATTGCCTCCGGCAGTTCCACGGACAGGCTGCAACATCTGGAAAACATGCTCGCGGCTTGCAAGGCCGCCAAACAGCGCGGGGAAATCGGCTTCGCCTATCACGAATCCTTCGAGGAACGCATTACCCTTGACTTCCTGCCCATCCTCCGCAGTTTCGACGGCGCGATTTTAGACCGCGAGGGCAAGCCGTCCGTCTATACGAAAAAGTTTCAGGACGCCGTGAACTTCTTCCTTGAGCTCACCGCCACAGGAAAGGCAATCCCCGACGGGGAATTTGTCTCCGCCATCAACGGCGGCGCGGCGCTCATGGGCTTTGTCCGCTCCGACTGGTACCCGCTGTCCGCGAAAAGCGCCGCCACGTACATTCCCTTCCCCGGCGCGGCCAAACGCGGCGGCGAACCCCATCCCGCCGGGACTTGCGCCGTTTGGGGCTTCGGCGTCCCCGCCAACAGCCAAAATCCGGAACTGGCCGAACGCCTGATAGAATACCTCATGAACCCGAACATTCAGCGGAATATGCTCCCGTCCGGGCTGACGCCCTGCCGCTACTCCATCCTGCAAGACCCGGAACTCCAGAAGGATTATCCCGCCTACGGCAAAATCTGCGCGGCGCTGGAAAACAGCCGGAGCGTCCCGGCGGTTCCGGAATGGCCGAAAATGTGCGACATTTTAGGCGAGGAGCTTTGGAAAGTCATGGCGGGGCGCAAGAAAGTGACCGAATGCCTTGAGGACGCGCAAAGCCGCATAGAAACGTTGTTGACAGCTTCGTAAAATCCGCCGCCCTCTCCCGGTTTGCGGGGGAGGGCTTTTCGCGCTTCCTGTCACCGCCCGCCGCCCCGCCGCTTATACTGTCCTGTCGGGGCTTCGCCCCAAATCGGATTTCTGACGGGAGGGCTTGCCATGCGCTTGGCGCTATGCCGTGCGGCTCTTGGAACGGGCTTTACTTTTTTTATGACCGCGTTCGGCGCGGCGATGGTGTTCTTTCTGCGCGGGGAGCCGCGCCCGCGCTTCCAAAAAGCCCTGCTTGGATTCGCGGCGGGCGTCATGACCGCCGCCTCCGTATGGAGTTTGCTCATCCCCGCCATGGAGCAGACGGCGGCGGAAGCGCGTTTCCCGGTATGGGTTCCGCCAACGCTGGGAATCCTCGCGGGGGCGGCGTTCCTGATTGCGCCGGACGCCCTGCCGGGTCTTGCGCGGCGGGTTCCGGCGCCGCGCCGCCGCACGGCTCTGCTTGTCGCGGCGATTACGCTCCACAACATCCCGGAGGGAATGGCTGTGGGGCTGGCTTGCGCGTTGTCCGTGCGCGACGGCGCGGCGGCGGGCGCGGCGGCCTTGGCGCTGGGAATCGGAATCCAGAACTTCCCGGAGGGCGCGGCGGTGTCCCTGCCCATGTGCCGGGAGTGCGGGAGCCGGGGGCGGGCGTTCCTTTGGGGCGCGTTGTCGGGGGCGGTCGAGCCGCTGTTCGGACTGCTTGCGGTGTTCGCGGCGTCGCTGGCGCAATCGCTCATGCCGTGGCTGTTGAGCTTCGCCGCCGGCGCCATGCTCTACGTCACGGCGGAAGAGCTCATGCCGCAGGCGCACAGCCGCGCCGGAACTTGCGGCTATCTCGCCGGATTTCTGCTCATGATGGTGCTGGACGTGGCGCTGGGTTGAAATTTGATAAAAATTTGCTTGCTATCCGGCTTCCGCCGTTGTATACTATAGGCGTATGACTTTTTGCGGGGCCGCGCTTTTTGCCATATTTTCCCACGCGGCCTTTTGACGGCGCCGCACGGCGTTACCGAAAGGAGTTTGATTCCCCCTATGCGCGATTCGTTGCAAGTTCCCGCGCTTCTGGACTTGTCCCATACGCTCGCCGCCCCGCTTCTGGAAAGGTTTGCTTTCCCGTGGGAGGCTCTGCCGGAAATCAGCGCGTTTATCGTAAGCCTCGCGGCCTCGCTGGGCGCCGACTACGAACAGATTGCCCCGTCCGTATGGGCGCACAAGACCGCGAAAATCGCCCCGACCGCGTTTCTGGGCGCTCCCTGCGTCATCGGCCCCGAAACGGAAGTCCGCCACTGCGCCTTCATACGCGGTTCGGCGCTTGTCGGGGCGGAATGCGTCGTCGGGAACTCTGTGGAACTGAAAAACGTGATTCTCTTCGACAAGGTGCAGACGCCGCACTACAATTATGTCGGCGACAGCATTCTTGGCTACCGTTCGCACATGGGCGCCGGGAGCATTACAAGCAACGTCAAGAGCGACAAGACGCTTGTCGTCGTCAAGTCGGAGCCGCCCGTTGAGACGGGCTTGAAGAAGTTCGGCGCGATTTTGGGCGACTACGTGGAAGTGGGCTGTAACTCCGTGCTGAATCCGGGCTGCGTGTTGGGGCGGCGCGTCAGCGTCTACCCGGTCAGTTGCGTGCGCGGCGTCATTCCCGCCGACAGCATCGTGAAAAGCGGAAACGTTATCGTCCGGAGACAGACAGATTGGAGGGTTTCCTGATATGGGCAAGTATTTCGGCACCGACGGGTTTCGCGGGGAGGCGAACAAAAGCCTCACCGCCGACCACGCTTATAAAATCGGGCGCTTTCTGGGCTGGTATTTCGGCGAATTGAAACGCCGCGCCGGGGAATCGGACAACGCCCGCGTTGTCATCGGCAAAGATACCCGCCGTTCCTCGTATATGTTCGAGTCGGCGCTTACGGCAGGCTTGACCGCGTCGGGCGCGGACGCCTACCTTTTGCACGTCACGACCACGCCTTCCGTCGCCTACATCTGCCGCGTGGACGCCTTCGACTGCGGCATTATGATTTCCGCCTCCCACAACCCCTTCCAAGACAACGGAATCAAACTGTTGAACAGCAACGGGGAAAAGATGGACGAGGAGACGATTTCCCTTGTGGAAGCCTATCTGGACGGACAAGTAGAGGCCTTCGGGCGCTCGTGGGTGGAAATCCCCTTCGCCCTGCGGGACAAAATCGGCGGTATCGTGGACTATACCAGCGGGCGCAACCGCTACAAGGGCTACCTGATTTCCCTTGGAATGTACTCGTTCAAGGGCAAGACCGTCGCGCTGGACTGCGCCAACGGCGCGGCGTGGGAAGAGGCGAAAGCCGTCTTTGAGGCGCTCGGCGCGAAAACGCTGGTCATGAACGCGGAGCCGAACGGCGTGAACATCAACGAAAACGCCGGGTCCACGCATTTGGAGGGCTTGCAACGTTTCGTCGTGGAGCACGAATGCGACGTGGGCTTTGCCTACGACGGCGACGCCGACCGCTGTCTGTGCGTGGACGAGAAAGGGCAGGTCGTCACCGGAGACCACATCCTGTATATCTACGGCAAGTACATGAAGGAGCGCGGGAAACTGCTTGTCAACACGGTCGTCACCACCGTGATGAGCAATTTCGGGCTGTACAAGGCGCTGGACGCCGCCGGAATCGGCTACGCCAAAACCCCCGTCGGCGACAAGTACGTTTATGAGTACATGGTCAAGCACAACTGCCGTTTAGGGGGGGAGCAGTCCGGGCATATTATCTTCACGAAGTATGCCAACACCGGCGACGGCATTTTGACTTCCCTGAAAATTATGGAAGTCCTCTGCGCCAAAGACTGCCCCATGAGCAAACTTAGCGAGGGGCTGACGATTTATCCGCAACTGCTGGTAAACGTGGAAGTGCGCGACAAGGCGGCGGCGATGGCGGACGCGGAAGTGCTGGAGAGCGTGCGCAGGGCGGAAGAGGCGCTCGGCGACGGCGGACGCGTTTTAGTGCGCGAATCCGGCACGGAGCCGCTTGTCCGCGTGATGGTCGAGGCCGAAACCGGGGATTTGTGCTGGCATTACGTCAACGAGGTTGTGAAAGTGATTAAAAGCCGGGGTTACGCGGTTTCCTCCGACGAAAAGGCGTAAATCCGGGCGGATGAGAGGCGTTTGTTTGAAACATTCTGGAAAAACTTTCTTTGCGCGGGAGATTCTGCCGCTGGCGTTCTGGGTCTTCCTGACCGTTCTGCCCGTTGTCGCAACGTTCGCTTTTTCCTCTCAGAACGCCCAAACTTCCGGCGGGCTTAGTCTGCGGATTTTGCGCCGGATTCTCTCGCTTTTCCCGTTCCTGACTTCGTTCGCTTCCGTCCGGACGCTCCATAAAATTCTACGGAAACTCGCGCATTTCTCCCTCTATTTTTGTCTCGGTTGCGGCCTGCGGGGGCTGTTCTCCTATCAGCGGAGAATCCCCGCCGTTCCGGGCGCAATCGTCGCGGGGGCGGCTTACGCCGCGCTGGACGAGCTTCATCAGCGTTTCACGAGCGGGCGTTCCCCGCAACTTACGGATGTCCTCATCGACGCCTGCGGCGTAATCGCCGGGTGCGCGTTGGTTTCGCTTCTCTTTTTCCTGTTCCGGAAAAGGCGCGTCCGGGATTCCTGACGCGCCCCGCCATACGAAAGAAATCGCCGTCAAGGGGTGAAAAATCTTGGAGTATTTGGAAAGCACGGAATACGGCAAACTTATCGCGGCGGCGCTGGTCTCCATGGTTCCCGTGCTGGAACTGCGCGGCGGCATTCCCTTCGGCGTGGGAATCGGCCTGCACCCGCTCAAAGCGTGGGCCGCGTGCGTCGCGGGGAATATGCTTCCCATTCCGCTGATTATCGTTTATATCCGCCAAATTTTTAAATGGCTCCGCGCAACGTTCCCGCGCCTCGGAAACTTTATCGACCGTCTGGAGCACAAAGCCCATTTGAAAGGCCGGGTTGTGCTCAAATACCGCTACCTCGGACTGTTCCTCTTTGTGGCGGTACCCCTGCCCGGCACTGGCGGCTGGACGGGCGCGCTTGTCGCCGCGTTCCTCAATATGCGCCTCAAAAACGCGCTCGCGTCCATTTTCTCCGGCTTGGCCGTCGCCGGGTTTATCGTCACGTTGTTGACAAGCTCCGTCAGCGCCGTTCTTGGATAATGACCCAATCGAATTTTACAGAGGAGGAATCCGCCGTATCATGAAAGGAATCGTACTCGCCGCCGGGAAGGGCACCCGCTTGTATCCTATGACAAAGCCCGTCTGCAAGCCCCTGCTCCCCGTCTACGACAAACCCCTGATTTATTACCCGCTTGCCGTCCTCATGCAAGCGGGCGTTTCCGATATTCTTATAATCGTCCCGCCCGGAGAGGAGGCGGCGTTCTCGGCGCTCCTCGGCAACGGTCGGCAGTTCGGTTTGAACATCTACTACGCCGTGCAGACCGTAGCGCGGGGAATCGCCGACGCCCTGCTGATTGCGGAGAGTTTCGTTCGCGGCGACCAAGTCTGTCTCGTCCTCGGCGACAACATTTTCCATGCCCTCACGCTGGAACGCACGCTTAAAAAAGCCGCCGCCAACAATTCCGGCGCGACCGTGTTCGGCTACTGGGTGGAGAACCCGTCGCCGTTCGGCGTGGTGGAGTTCGACGAAACCGGACGCGCCGTTTCCATCGAGGAAAAGCCCAAACATCCCAAGAGCAACTATATCATACCCGGCTTGTACTTCTACGACCAGCAGGCCACGGAAATCGCCCGGAACTTGAAGCCGTCGGCGCGGGGCGAACTCGAAATCACCGACGTGAACCTTGAGTATTTGCGGCGCGGACAGTTGCGGGTCATCCCGCTGGAAAAGGGGTTTACGTGGCTGGACGCCGGAACGGCGGACAGCCTGCTCGACGCCGCGCAGACCATCAAGGAACTGCAAGAGCATACCGGGCGGTATATCGGCTGTCTGGAAGAACTGGCGTTCGCGGAGGGTTGGATTAGCCGCGAACAGGCTCACGCCATAGGGCGCGAACTCGGCAAGACCCTGTACGGCAAATATCTGCAATGCCTGTGACGGCGGCGGAGAAGCGCCGCGCCGGGATTTCCCCGGCGCGGCTTGTTATTGCGCCGCTGTGCGGTTGTTTCCCTTGCCGGACTGCCCGCTTTCGGGAGTGTCCATGCTTTCCAACGCCTTTTTGTTCACGAGGGCGATAAAGTTCCGCCACTGCTGGCGTTTTTCGCTTTCCGTAAACTTCGTGCTTTTCTGCGCCTCTTTGATGTAGTGCATTTTGACTTCCAATTCCTCGTCTATCGTGTGTTGCGCAAACAACAGGTTGCGCAAGTTGAGCGAGAGAATGCCCACCGCAATCCAAAAGTAAATCGGGAGCGTGACGGCGATTTTCGTAATGCGGATTACGTTGTCAGAGACGGTATGGAGCACGACGCCAAGCAGAACGCCAAGACCCGTTTTAGAGGGGTTGCGGATAAAAAGCATATCCAAGGCGCGTTCAGCAAAACTTGTAGCCTTGTCCATTTTATCCAGCTTATCATCCCGCATACTCTTCGCCCCCGTTCGCTTGTAGGCACTCGTCAATTTCTTCCTGCGTGAAAACGAGTTTCGGCGGCTTGCCGTTTGAATCGCCGTTTTTCCTGTGCCATTCTAAAATAAAGGAAACAATTTCCTTTGCTTCTGAATAGCAAGTGCCGTATAAGCCGTGCTTAACCCGATAATATAAGATTTGTTGATATGCAAAATTACATATTAACAAGGCAACGGTCAGAACCATCACGCAAAAAGTGGAAATTTGTGGATTTCTGAAATAGGTAACATATTCCATAGCAAATGACATTGGTAGGGCAGAATACGTTATCAAGTTTTTTTCGGTTTTTTTCATCATCAATTTTGTTATCAGATAGTTTCTTTGGGCGTTTTCTTCGGCTGAAAGATAAGCTGTGTTCATTTGCCGCACTAATTTTTCGATAAAACCGAAAATGGTTTTACGCGCAAAAACATATAATAATGGCGCAAGAATAGCGAATACAGAAAATATTAGGAGTAGCATAGCACTCATCTTCTGATTCCGAGGAGCACGAGAAAGTATAGTTATCCAGCCCGAAATTTGAAAGAGGCAAAATGAGGCGATAATGTAAGGAATAAATACCTTTTGATATTCTGCTCTTTCTTCGGTCTGTCCCAACATATACTTAATTCCCAAGATAAATATTATCCCTATTGACAAATTAGCTGCAAATATACTTATCCAGTTCAAAATATTCATATTAACTCTCCAAAATTACCGTTCAGCCCCCAACCGCAAGAGGCATTCTTTCCGGTTGAGGGCTTGTCGTTGCCCGACCGCCCCGCACGGCGAAAGAAAGCCGTGCGGGACAAGCCGGACGATAGGGCGTATTAATACTTGTCGTTGGCGGAGCGGGCGGCGGCGAAGCTGTCGGCGGCGTGCGTCGCGGGGGCGCGGGAGCCGCCCACTTCCTTGCGGAGCGTGAAGCGTCCGATAAGCTCCTTGAGCAGGTTCGCCTGCCCGGACAGCTCCTCGCTGGCGGCGGCGGACTCCTCCGCCGTGGCGGAGTTCGTCTGCACGACGCTGGAAATCTGGTCGATACCCGTGCTGACCTGCGCCACGTCGTGCGACTGCGCGTCGGTCGCCTTGGAAATGCGCGTCACGGCGTCCATGACCTTCTGGGCGCGCACGACGACTTCTTTCAGCGCCTCGTCGGTCTCCACGGACAGGCGGCTCCCCTCGTTGACGTCTTTGACCGTCTCCTCGATAAGCGTCGCGGTGCTCTTGGAGGCTTCCTGCGACTTGGTGGCAAGGTTGCGCACTTCGTCGGCGACGACGGCGAATCCCTTGCCGGCGCTTCCGGCGCGGGCGGCTTCCACGGCGGCGTTCAGCGCGAGAATGTTCGTCTGGAACGCGATGTCCTCGATGGTCTTGATAACCTTGCTGATTTCAAGCGACTTTTCCTCGATGGCCTTCATGGCGCCCATGAGGTCTGCCATATGCGCGGAGCAGACGGCAATCTGGTCGTGGGAGGCTTGGTTGTCGGCCTTGGCGCTCTGGGCGTGCTCGGCGGTCTCCTCGACGGCGTGGGAGATTTCGCCGATGGTGGCGGCGAGTTCCTGCACGGAAGAGGCCTGTTCGGTGGCGCCCTGCGCCATAGCCTGCGCGGAGGAGGAAATCTGCTCGCCGCCGGAGTTGACTTGGTCGGCGGAAACGTCGATTTGCGCCATGGTTTCGGAGACGGCCATGCTCAGTTTGGTCATAGCGGTCTGGAGGCGGGAGAAGGAGCCGAGATACATTTCCTCTTTGCGGGAGCGGATGTTGAAGTTGCCTTCGCCCATAGCCGCCAACTGCATTTCCACGTCGGTGATGATTTCCTTGATGGTGGCGGTGAGGTGGCGCATATTGTCGGCGAGGTCGCCGAGGGCGTCCTTGGAGTGGTAGTTGATGTCGGACTCAAAATCGCCCTTGGAGACGGCGAGCGTGACTTCCTGCATTTCGTTGACGGGGTTCACAATGCCGTTGGCAATGACGATGGCGAGCACGACGCCGACGACGGCGCTGAGAGTCACGAGCGTAATGACAAGGACATCGGCGGTAGTGGAGAGAGCCTTTCCGGTGTCCACCGTGTCAATGGCGGCTTGGTCGGCGGTTCTGCCGATGGAGTCCAACTGGTCGCGGATTTGGTTCGCTATGGGCTCATAGTATTCGCGCAGATACGCGTAGCCGCCCTGCACGTCATTCGCGTTGGCATAGGCGTAGAGGCGCTCCAAAACGGGGCTGAGGCTGGATACCGTGCTGTCCAGCGTGGTCAGGACGCTGGGGTCGCCCGTATAGGTGTTTTTGAGCGTGAGGTTGGAAGACTGAAGGTCCTGATACAACTGGCGCACTTCGGCGATGTAGCCCTGGCTGCGGGAGTCGTCGTCGTCAAGGGTGGCTTGGAGGATGTTGGCGCGAATCTGTGCGGCGGCGCGCTTGCCCGTCCACGCCTGCTCAATGGTCTGCAAGGACGTGTCGTAGAATCCCTGCAAGCTGGCGCCGACCTTGGTGAGCATGACGATGGAGACGACTCCGGTAATTGCCATCATGGCGATGACAATCAGGAAGGCGGTAATCAGTCTGGTGCGGATTTGCATGTTTTTGAGCATTTGACATTTCTCCTTCTCTGTGCGTTTCCTGCGCGGCGTCCGAAGCGGGCGGCGCGATGTAATCCTCAGCCGGGTTGCGGCGGGGGTCCGGTAGGGTTGCGGCGGTTCGCCTCTGCGCGGCGCGGGGCGCGGGCGGCGGGAAAACGCGCCGTCCGAAAAGGCTCCGTGCGCCGGGAACGGGGGAACGCGGTCGCCGGGGCAAAACAACAGTCAGAGGCGCCCACCTCCTGAGAAATCGAAAATTACGACAACTGCCTTTCTCTATTTTATTACAAATTTCCGGTTTCGTCAACCGTTTCCTGTCATAAACGGGAAAAAAATCAATTCCCAAAAAACGGGCGAACCGGAAAAAAACGGCAATCGGCGCGGAGGATTCCCGCCGCGCCGCACAGCTTACATATGGTCTTCCGGCTCCGGCGCTTCCTCTTCGGGGACGGGCTCCGGCTCCGGCGCGGGGGGCTTCGGCGGCGTATACTCTATCTCCGTTACGGTGTTGTTCGCCTCGTCGAGACGGTAGAGCTTGCGGGCGCCGCGCTGGGTCATGAGATACAGCCCCTCCACAATGTTCGTGCCCGTCCGGTCGCCGATACTGTAGACGCGGAACTCCTTGCAGGGCACGTCGTCCACCATAATGAGGTGTTCGGAAGCGAAAATGTCGTAATCGTCCATAGTCTCTCCGGGCAGCCCCAGCATGGACGGGGACAGCCCCCGGAAAAACGCGATGGATTCGGAAGTCGTCATGGAAACCACGATGTCAACGGGCTTTTCGGGTTCGGGCGGGGGCGGCGGCTCCCCGCTGTCAACGGCTTCGCCGCCTTCCTCGTCGGGAGTTTCCGCTTCCGCGTCGGCTTCGGCGCCCCCGCCTCCGGATTCCCCGCCGCCTTCGCCTTCGCCCTCTCCGCCGCCGGAGTTCTTATCGCCCTTTTTGGCGCGTTCGGTGTTCTCGACCTGCGCCGAAAGCGCGGCTTCGGGGTCGTCCGGTTCGACGGCTTCCGCTTCGCCGCCGCCGCGCAGTTTCGGCAGGACGACGAATATCACGGCGGCGGCCACGCCCGCCAGCAGAACCACAAACGCCGGAATGAGTATCAGCAACAGGGGCGGCCCCTTTTTCTTGCCGCCCTCCTCGCCTTCGGGAGTTTCCTTGCCCTTTTTGCCCTTCTTTTCCTTTTTAGGCTTGGGAGCCTTTTCCTTCTTGGGCTTCTTTTCCTTGGGCTTTTTCTCCTTCTTCTTTTTGCCTTTCTTGCCTTCGGCTTCTTCGCTCATAGGCTGTTATCCTCCATTCTTGACAAGGCGGCGGGCGAACCAGCCCGCTTGCGGATACGCCCTTTCCCCTTATGCCGGCGTGTCCATGCTGGCAATGGCGGCGTCGGCGTCGTTGACGCAACGCTGATATAGCCTGTCGAGTTCCATTGCGTCCAGACGCGTCCGGCTTTCTCCGGGCGTCAAATCGGGGTCTTGCGCCTCGTAGCGCACGACGTAGCGCAGAAGCGCGGCGTAGTCGTTTTCGGCGTTGCCGAGCAACGCGCCCCATACGCCCTCCGGGATTCCGATTTCCCGGAGCAGGTACCGCGCCGGGGCGCCCATGACTTTCTCAATCAGGCTGAAGGCGCCGCAGAGGAACGCGCCGCCGTTCCTTACGTCTATGTCCAAGTCGGATTGCGGCGCGAGGGCTTCCATGAACAAGCCGCGAATATAGGCGCGGCGGGGGAGCTCGTCGTTATTGGAAAAGTTAAATTCCCGCATGAGCACAAGGCAGACCCAATGTCGCAGGACGTGCGGCCCCATGCGGTAGATAACGGACGGAATGTCGGCGGGGCGCGACCTCTTGGAGTTTTTCGCGTATGGCACGGACGACGGCGGGAGCGCGTTCGCCTCGCGGGGAAAGAGGTAGGAAAGCATTAAGTCGTCCTTGATGATTTGGGCGCACTCGTGCTCCCAGCGGACTTCCGGCGAAATGCGGAGCAGAATCCGCAGGAGCAGGCCGTATGACGTTTCAATCAGCGGCGGAATCTCCTTGGAAAGCACGGTCGGGCGCCCCAGAAGGTAGCCTTGAAAGAGCTGGTAGCCCAGTTCTTCGGCAGTTTGGAAATCCTGCCCGCGCTCTATCCTGTCGGCCATAAAGAGCGTGTCGGGCAGGATGCGCTTCCGGATGGCTTCGCGTTGGAACATGGGGGTCGTGCGCTTGAAGTTCACGCGAATCATGTCAAAGAGGTACAGGTACGGGCGCAGGCGCTCTTCGCCGAGATAGTTTTTCAGCGCGACAATATAGCCGCGTTCCCGCAGGGCGCGGATTTTGTCCTCCAGCTCCCCGTCCATGTAGACGGTGTTCTTCACTTGCACGACGATTTTTTGGGGCTCCAGCTTGAGCACAAAGTCGTCCATGATGAGGTTTCGCGTAAAGTTGACGGCGAGAAAGCCGTCGGTCATGCGGTTGAGTTGGAACAGCGTGACCATTTCCGAGACCACTTTCTTTGTGGCGTCGTCGTTGTTGGTGATATGCGCCGCGTTTTCGGAACCGTCGCGGTAGAGCAGTTCGTAGCCGACGATTTCCCGGCGCTTGTTGAACACAGGCTGGTAAGCGATATAAGCGTACACAGGGTTATGCTCCTCTCCGGGCGTCCGGCTCCGGATGCGCTCAGATAATTTCCACGCTGTCGCCGTCCTTGATGACTTCCCGGAACTGTCCCGGCTCGCCGTTCACGCGCAGTTCCACGGGCTTGTCAAGGTTCTGGAAGTCGAGGTCGGAGAACTTCAGCAAATCCATTAAATAATAGGGGTCTCCGCCGGGCTTGCCAAACAAGATGAGCTTTTCGCCGTTGAGCGTAACGCGGATTTGCTTGGCGTCGTCGGCGGGGGGTTCCGCCGGGGCGGGCTTTGCCTCCGCGGCGGGCGCGGGGGCTTCCTCGGCGGGGGCGGCGGGCGTTTCCTTCCTGTCCGCCCAGATGTCGTCGCCCGTTTGGATTGCGGCGTCCAGTTTGGCTCTCGCGCCGTTGATGGTGACCGTCCCCGCGAAATCCTCGCCGAGCACGTCGGAAACGCGCCTTTCGGCGTCCGCCCCGGCTTTGGCGGGCACAAACTGCAAGTGGTCTCCGGCGCGGACGGTGTCCGTCAGCGCGGCGAGTTCGCCGTTGAGCAGGATAACGGGCGGAATCGGCAACGCGCCCCGGAAGAACTTCCGTTCGCCGTTGAGCGTGAAGGTCAGG
Organism: Oscillibacter sp.; assembly: GCA_017527365.1. Classification (GTDB taxonomy): domain Bacteria; phylum Bacillota; class Clostridia; order Oscillospirales; family Oscillospiraceae; genus Oscillibacter. The sequence goes on along the minus strand of JAFXQD010000083.1, from coordinate 21,041 downwards.
TTGCCGCCCGTGCGCCCCATCATGTCGTTGTAGTTGTAGCCGTTCATCATGAGCAGGTCGCGGACAATCAGGGTGCCGCTCCGGAACAGCTTCGCGGGCTCTCCGTTGAGCAGGATAACGTAGCTGTCATTGATAAGCCCAAGCCCGGCGGAAATGGCAATGCCAAGCGGCGTGGCGTATTCGGGGTCGTTGAGGTTGTATTCCTCCGAATAGGCGTTGCGCTGGAAGTGGTTCCCGGCGGTCGTGACGCGGTTCGGGTCCATTTTGAGCTCCTCCGCGACTTTCTCCCGCAGTCCGGCGAGCTTGCAACCGCCGCCCGCCAAGAATACCGCCGACGGCAAACGCCCGTTTAAATCCATGACGCGCTGGGCGATTTCCTGCGCCAAGTTCGACACGGACGGCGCGACGATTTCCTGCAATTCCTTCGCGGACATTTCGCGGGGCAGTCCGAGGATGTCGACAAAGGAAACGGGCTTGTCCTGATTGAGCGACATTTTCAACTGTTCGGCGGTCTCAAAATCGACTAAGAGCGTGCGCATGAGCAGTTCGGTGATTTCGTCGCCCGCTATCGTCGCCATGGTATAGCCCACGACGCTTCCGTCGCGGCAAATCGCTATGTCGGACGTGCCCGCGCCAATATCGACAAGCACCAGATTCAAAAGGCGGATGTCGGCGGGAATCGCGGCGTTCAGCGCGGCGATAGGCTCCAAGGTCAGGCTCGCCACTTCCAGCCCGACTTTCCCCACAACGGCGTAAAGGCTGTCCACGACGCCGCGAGGCAGGAACGTCGCCACGACTTCCGCCTCCAAAACTTTGCCGCTGTGGTCGCGTATGCTCGACATGGGGTATCCGTCGATACGGTAGCCCGTGACGGTGTAGCCCACCATGTAATACTGGTCGTTCTGGTCGTCGGACTGCGCCATAATGACCTGTTCGGATTCCGATACGGCGCCCGCCTCCAAGTGGCTGATGTCGTCCTCGGTAATCGGCTGCACGGTCGGGAGTTCCAGCGTGAAGGCGGCGGCCTCCGACTTCAAAGCGCGTCCGGCGGCGGCCACGCACACCCGCGCAAGGCGGATTTTCGTCCGCTTCTGCAAGCGCTCGATGACGTTTTTCGCCACCCGCGCCACCGCGCCGATATTCTCAATCTGCCCGTCCAGCATGGAGCGCTGTCCGTGGTTCTCCTTTTCGATGGCCAGCACGTGGAACTTGCCGTCCACAGTCTCCCCGACAACGCCGATAATGCTCCGCGTGCCGATGTCCAGCGCGAAAAAGACATTGCCGTCCTGTTCTCTCATAGCCTCGCCCATAGAAACGCCTCCGATTGGGCCGCGCCGCCCGTTTGATTGTGATTCCGCCTTTGCGCGGGGTTTGACCGTCCTGCCGCGGGGCAGGAGGCGGGGAGCCGCCTTTTCCTTTTCGGGCGGCGCCGAAATGTCGGCTTTCAGGGATTCCAGAGCCGGATTTCCGGCCTTGCGGGATTCAGATATAGCCATAACGCCCCTTCTTTACGTCGCCCACGATTTCCCCGTCTGCAAGCGTAATCACGCGGCGGCGCATGATGTTCACGACGTAGCTGGAATTGGTGGACATGATAATGGTCGTGCCTTTGCGGTTGAGCTCGTTGAGCAGGTGGAGCATATCCCAAATGGTGTCCTCGTCCATATGTTCCGTGAAGTCGTCCAGCAGGAGAACCGCCGGGGAATTAAGTATCGCCTTGGCGATGAGGACGCGGCGGCATTCCGAAGCGGACAGGTCGCGGGGGAACGTGTCGCCGCAGTCGGGGACGCCCACGACGCCCAGCGCCTTGTCCGCGAGGGGCTTGTTGACGACGCGGCGGCGGAAGAAGAAAAACTTCCGCACTTCCTCCGAGAAATTCCCGTACACGGTTTCGGCGCGGTTAAGGTCGGCGCCCTGCGGAATACAGCTCATCGACGAGAACGCCTGCTCCCGCTCTTTGGGCTTCATCTCCCCCACGTCGGCGCCGTCCACGTAAACCCGCCCCAAGTCCGCCTTGACGCGCCCCGACATGATGTTCATGAGCGTGCTCTTCCCGGCGCCCCGGCTCCCCACCAGAAACAGGAAGTCCCCCTGCTCCACCTTCAAGTCAATGCCTTGCACCGCCCAGTGCTCAAATTCCCCCATGCGGTATAGTTTGGACACGTTTTCCAATCGTATCGCGGGCATCCGTTCCGCCTCCCGTCTTTCGCGCTTGCCAGAAAACGCGAGAATTTTAATTGACATTTCGCCTGAAATTATATATCATATTCTCGGAGAAAGGAAGTGAACTTCTGATTCGTCAGCATCATTTTTTCCGCGCCGCGAATCGGCAAAGCGATTGCGGCCAAGCGCTCCGAGGCGAGAGCCCATGAATGAGCAAAACGGGCGAAGCCCCCTCAAAAACGCGCTGTTGTGGGTGTGTCTGGCCTTTGCCTGCGTGGTCGGCGTGGAGCTGGCCTACTGCCACATCCAAGACCCCGAACTCTACGAGACAATCGTCGCCCCCGTGCGTATCTTATACCATGACACCCGGTCGCAAGTCAAGGGGTACGCCGAATCGTTTGGGCGCTGGGAGACCGAACAGGAGCGGGCGCGGGCGGAGATGGCGAAAGCCCAGCGGGAACAGGCCCAGACGCGCCGGATACAGGCGGCGGCGCGGCGGCAGTCCCGGCAGAACGCGCTCCTGCAACGCGACGCCGAACGGCTCCGGCGCGAGGAGGAAGCCCGCGCTCAGGAGCTCTTGGCGCAGGCGCTGGAATTTGCGCAGACGGCGAGCGCGCCGAGCATTCAAGGGGACTTGGAAATGGCAGACCCCGCCGTCACGGAGCTGGTCACGCGGGACGGGCAAGAGTTCCTGACGGGCGGCAACTGGGCGCTGCCCTACTTCAACCAAGGCGACGAGCAATGGAAGGATAAGCCGTTCGGGCGCGACCCGATAGGCAAGTACGGCTGCGGCCCCACGGCGCTGGCCATGCTGGCGTCGGGCATGACGGGAAACATTATCACGCCGGAAGAAATGGCGGCTTGGACGGCGTCGCAGGGCTATTCGGCGCTCCATAGCGGCTCCTACCTGTCGATAGTGGCGGGGACGGCGAAGCGGTACGGGCTTGACTGCGCGTCGATACCCGTCGCGGGCGCGACCGCCGACACGCTTTACGACGCGCTTTCGTCGGGCGGAATCATGGTGGCGCTCATGGGGCCGGGGCACTTCACCTCCGGCGGGCACTTCATCCTCCTGCACGGCGTGACGCTTTCCGGCGGAATCTTAGTCGCCGACCCCAACAGCCGCGAAAACAGCCTTGCGGTGTGGGAGCCGGAAGTCATCTTGTCGGAGTTCTCCGGAAGCCGTCACGACGGCGCCCCGCTGTGGCTCGTCGCGCCCAAAGCGGAGCTATGAACGCGGGCGGGTTCGCGGTTTCCAGACAAAACCCGCTCCATCTGCGAACGGTGGAGCGGGGCTGTGCGGTTTTATCGGGGGCGCGGCGCGTTCGTCCGGAACATCTTGTAAAACGAGCGCTGTCCGCCCATGCGGACGCTCAGGCGGCTGTCCGTCTCCACGGCGGATTCCAACAGGCGCCGGCACTGCCCGACCTGTTCGCAAAGCCGCGCTTCCTCCGGCGATTCGGACGGGGCGCCGTTGAGCAGTTCCGCCGCCCGTATCGCGTCCTCCCGCGAGAGCGTCCGGAGATACTCCCGAAGCGCGGCGTCCGTCTCCCCCAAGCGCGTTATCGGCTCCTCCCGCATGGACAGCAACATGGTCACGGAAACCTCGTCGCGCCGCTCCGCCGCTTGAAGAATCTGCCGCGTAAGGTCGGCGACTTCCATCAGGCGGACGGCCTGCGCCTTCTTTTGGCGCCAAAGTTCCTCAAGAATACGAGCTTCCATAGGGCATACGCCCCCCCTCAAAACCGGGTTCGGAAAGGTTGCGCGGCCCCGAAATACTGCTTGCGGCGTTGGCGCCGTTCTGCTCCGCGACCGTATGCTCCGCAACGCGGAACGCGTCGCGCAAGTCCGTAATCAGCGGGCGCAGGCGGTTCAACTCCTCTTGGTTCCGCCCGATTTTAATCCGGTTGAGGTCGTAGCTGAAGAACTCGTACAGGCGGTGCAGTTCGCGGCTAATCTCGTATTTCCGGTCGAGCGTGTCGTCCAAATAGCGCACAATGGCAATACAGCGGTCTATGGACGACTCAAAAAGCGCGTAGTCCCGCTGTTGCAACGCCAAATCGCCGCGCATAAGGCGCTTGACAAGCTCGTCAAGCACCAGCAGGAGCAGTTCGCCGGGGGTCATGGTGTTCAGGGACTGCTCCCTGTATTGCTGATAGCCTCTTGCATTCATAATTTCAACCGTCCGTATCACAGTATGCGCGGCGGCTCCCGCCGCCGCGGTTCACGCGGAAACTTGACAGCCCGCGCACGATATTAATAGCCGCCCATCAGCCCGGCCAAGGCGGAGCTCTGGCTGTTCATGGTGTTCATGAGCTTTTCCAGCGCGGTGAACTGGCGCGTGTAGTAGTCGATTTTACTGCTCATCTTGGTCTGCCAGCGCTCAATCTGCGCCTGCACGTTTTCAAGCTGTTTCTGCACGGCGTTGTTGAGCAGGGAGGCGGAAGAGAACGTGGAGCCCGCCTTTTTGACCAGAATGCCGGGGCTGGCGCTGGAAGTGGAGGCGTACTGCTCCAGAGTTTTCTTGACGTTCGTCATAAGCCCGTCGTAGGGCGCGCCGCCCTCCTTGGACTTGGCGAAGGTCTCGCGCACTTTGTCGGGTTCGTTCTCCAGCGCGGCGCGGAGCTCGGTTTCGTTAATCTTAAGCTGCGTCAGCCCGCCGGAATACGTGGTGGAAATGCCGATGGCTTTCAGGTCGGCGGCTCCGGCTCCGACGGCGACGCTGTTGACCAGCCTGCCGTAAAGCGCGCTCAAATCGCTGTCGCCGAAGAGAAGCCCTTGTTTAGCCTTTTCCTCGTAGGACTTGACGGCGCTTTCGCTCATGGACGACTTGTCGTCGTCGGTGAGGGGCTCGTATTTGGCGTGGGTGGAGGAGTTCTTTTCCGCCGGCTGGGTGGCGTAGGCGTCGTGGACTTCTTTCAAAACGGCGTTGTAGTCGTCCACAAATTCCTTGATGGTCTTCATAATGCCGTCGGCGTCGGCGCTGGTCTTGAAGGACACGGCGTCGTTGGAATCGGGGGCGCTGACGTTGCCGAAACTGTCTTTAATACACACGGACAGGCCGTCCATGTCGAACGTGTTGGAGGCGCGTTTGAGCGTGATTTGCTTTCCGTTGACGTTCGCCACAACGGTGGCGTCCTCCCCGTCGCTGCGCGACACATCCGCCATGGCAAGATTGTCGCGGAACAGTTCCGCCCCGGTTGCCGTGCCGAGAGCGTTTCCGCTTGCGTCCTTGGCTGTGAAGCTACGGGTATTCCAGCCGGAAGGAAATTGGAACGTGCCCGTTGCGCTATCGTAAGAGACGGAAGAGGTAATTCTGTTGCCCCCGGTTTTGTCGTTGATGGCGTCTATGAGGTCTTGGACGGTGCTGTTGGCGTTAAAGGTCGTTCCGGCGGGTCCCACTACTTTAGAGTTGATTTCCAGCGTAAAACTCGTCACACTGTCGCCAATGCGGAAAAGTTCTTTCAGGTTGCGTTGCGCGGGGTCTTCGACGCCAAAGAGCTTTTTTGCAAGGGCGTTGTCGAAAGAAATGCCGTTGGCTTCCCCGGTCTCCTTGGCGTTGGCGACAAACTGGTTGGTAAGCTGGGAGTAGGCGATATTGACGCCCGCCTCGCTGTTGTTGACGGCGTTCATGACGGCGGAAAGGGAGGCGTTCTCCGAAACGTTAATGCTTGTGCCGTTAATCACCAGCTTGTGCATATAGTCGCCGCCGCCGTCCACCATGTAGTATTTTTGGTCGTCCGAGTTGTACTTGTAACGGTTTCCGCTCGCGTCCTTGAAATAGCCGTTCACTTTGCCCTCGGAATCCTTTTCCGCCGTCAGCCCGTCGGCCTTGTCCCGCACGTCCGCGAAATTGTCCGTCCAGCCGTCGCCCAAGAGGGACTTAATCGACTTCGAGGTGTCCAGATAGTTCGTCAGCCCGCCGCCAAGTCCGAGCGCGCTTGCCACGTCGTCGGAGGCTCCCGCGACTTTCAGCGTGGAGAAAGATTCCGCCGTCGAAAAGCTCAGCTTGTTGTCGGCAAAGCTCACGCTTACCCTGTTCTCGCCGAATGCGCGGTTGATTTGCGCCTGCAAGTGGTCTCTCAAGGATTCTCCGGTCACGTTGCCGTTGGCGTCCTTCGCCAATCCGGAAGCGTCGATTTTGACGGCTTTTGTCACGCCGTTGAAAGTCACGTTGAGTTCCTGTCCGTTGAGGGCGGCGGCGTTCAAGTTTCCGACGGCGGTTCCGGTGTTTTGCGCCGCGCCGTATATCGCGGAGGCGTTCACGGAATAGCGGGCGGCGGTGGCGGTCTGCGCGGCTAAAATCTCGATGTCGCCGGAGGCTTTTCCGGTCGCGGAAACCTTGCCTACGTTCTCCGGCGCGCCTACGACGGATGTCGCAACGGAATTGTTGAAGAAGGCGTTGCTGTAGAGGTTGGTCTTGGAGGTGTAGGAGGTGTACTTGTCGCTCAACGAGTACAGCTTGTCGGTAATGCTCCGGTAGGCGTCCTGCTTCCACTCGTATTTCGTCTGCTGTTGTTGCAACTGCGTGATTTTGGCTTTGTAGCCCGAAACGCTGTTGGCAATCATGGATTCCGTGTCCATGCCGCTGGCCAGACCGCTGAGGACGTTCCGCGTCCCGTACAGGTTGGTCGCGTTTGCGGAGGTGTTGCTCATCAAACTGTTGATGTTTGCCATAACGCTCAACTCCCTTGCGAATAGGGCGCTTGAAAAAATTTGCGTTCCCCTATTAATTTTCTTATCTTTTATATCGACATAATAGATAGAAAGATTAATAGGGCCGGAGAAATTTTTATCAGACGGGAGGACTTGCTTTGAAAAAAATCATCACCATCACGAACCAGAAGGGCGGCGTCGGGAAAACCACGGCGGCAATGTCGATTCTGGGCGTCCTGAAAAAGATGAAGTACCGGACCCTTGGCGTGGACATGGACCCGCAGGGGAGCTTGGGGTTCAGCGCCGGGGTGGACATCGAGCACTGCGACACCATTTACGACGTGTTCACGGGCGAAAAGTCCATTGACGACGTGATTGTAGGCACGGAAGAGCTGGGCGACATCGTGCCGTCCAACATCGACCTGTCCACCGTGGAGCTGGAGTTCCGCTCGGAAGGCCGCGAATGCCTTTTGCGCAACCAGTTGAGAAAAATCGCCGGACATTACGACTACATCATCATCGACACGCCCCCCGCCTTGAACGTGCTCACCGTCAACGCTTACGCGGCGTCGGGCGGGCTCATCATCCCCATGGCGCCGGAGATTCTCAGCGTGCTGGCCGTCTCGCAAATCCGCGACACCATCATGAGCGTGAAGGAGAACTTCAACCTCGACCTTGAGGTCATGGGAATCCTGCTCAACCGCTTCAGTATGCGCCTGCGTTTGAACCGGGAGGTTGACGAAATGGCGCAGAAGCTGGCGAAAAATCTGGGCACCAAGGTTTTCCGCACGAAAATACACAGCAGCGTGTCGGTGGCGGCGGCGCCCGCCTACGCCGAAAGCATTATCACCTACGACCCCGGCTCCAAGCCCGCCAAGGATTTCAAGGCGCTGGTCAAGGAAATGATGAGCGGAAAATGACGGTTTCCGACATACGCTCTTTTCAAACGGGAGATTGTGTGCTATAATGGGAACAGAAGAAAAGCCGAACCCGTCCGACGGGCTTCGGACAGCGCGTGAATTGAAAAGGGGGAACAGGAATGCCAAAAAACGCATCAAAAACGGGGAAGAGCAGTAAGACGGCGCGAGTGCTCAGTCTGTTGACCGACCCGGCGGCTTCCCTTCTGGGCGGCTCCCGTAACAATAGAGAGGACGGGCAGGACGACGCGGCGGAAAGCCGGGGCGCGTCGAAAGCCGGGCGCGGGCTGGACGACGCCGCCACGGAAAGCAGGATTCAAGCGTCGCTTGAGGCGGAAGAAGATTCGCTGATGGGGTTGTTTGGGAAGAAAGAACCGTCGCGTCCCCAACGCGCCGCGCCTCAGCCGGAACCTGTCGAAACGCCGCCCGCCGAGCCGGAGGCGCAGGGCGAAACGGAGCCCGACCCGCGAACGCTTGAACTCTTGTCGATGTTGAGCAACCCCTCGACGCTGGGAAACAGCACCATGCCGACCTTTGCCGAAGAGCCGCCGCGCCCGGCGGCGCTGGATTTCGATTTCGCCGACGAGCTGACGGCGGGAATGGCGGAACAGCCCGCCCCGGAGCCCGAACCCGAACCGGACTGGCCGCCGCAACCCGCCGCGCCTCCCGCTCAACAAGCCGCCCCTCAACCTGCGCAACAACCCGCGCCGCAGTACGCGCAACAGCCGACGCCGCAACCCGTACAGCAAGCCGCGCCGCAACCCGCAATGTCGCTTGAAAAACAAGCCGCCCCGCAATATGTGCAACAACCCGCGCCGCAGTATGCGCGACAGCCGACGCCGCAACCCGCGCAACAACAGCCCGCGCCTCCCATCCGGCAGACGGCGCAACAGCCCGCGCCGCAGTATGCACAGCAAGCCGCGCCTCCCGCGCCGCAACCCGCCCCGCAATCCTCGACATACGCCCAACATCCCGCCACGGCGCACGATTACGAGCAGTTTGTCTGCTTCAATCTGACGCAGGCGCTTGTGGAGGAGAAGGCGGACAAACTGATGAAACAGTTTGGAATGTGCACCTGCAACCGTTGCAAGGTGGACGTTACCGCGATTGCGCTTTCCAATCTGCCCGCGAAATACGTGGCGATGCAGAACCGCGACATTCTGCCGTTGCTCTCGATGTATGAGGAACGATACAGCGCCGCCGTGACCGTTCAGGTTATGAGCGCGTGCCGCATGGTCATGAAGCGCCCCCACCACGGGAGATAGTCGGACAGCCAAAGCCCGCGCACCGGATTTTCGCCGATACGCGGGTTTCGTTATGCCGCGGGAAAACCCTATTGCTTCGGGGCGTCGGAATCCGCCGGAAGCGCCTGTTCCGCCGCGCCGGGCTTGACGGGGCGGGGGCGGGGGCGCCTCGGCGCGCCGGGGCGCTCTTTTCCGCGCTTGCCTTCCAGAAGCCGGAGCAGGTCGCGGGAGGGCGGATGTTCCGCTACGACGGAATCCCGGTTTGTGTCAGCCGCCTGCAATAGTTCGCTGCGCAAAATGGAAATCGCCTTCGGGGCGTCGATGGCAAGGCGCACGCTTCCCTCGTTGATGTCCAGCACGGTGACGGTAACCTTATCGCCGATGACGATGGATTCGCCCGACTTGCGCCGCAGTATCAGCATAGCGCCTCCTCCTTTCGCCCTCCGCCGTCCTCGTCCCCCTCGCGGGGAAACTCGCCGAGCTTATGGCGCATATGCCAAGACGCGTCCTCTAAAATCACCTGTATGCCCGTCCCGTCGTCGTTGATAGCCACCGGACAGCGCATATTCACCGTGCTTTCCGAAACGGGGTCCTTGACGACGCACATCACATAGTAAAAGAGCTCCTCGCTTTTCTCTACGTTTAGGAAGCGCAACTCGTCCTCCTGCAAAATCGGCGCGTAAGAGCCGTCGAGGGAAAAGGGGTCCATCAGAATAAAAGCCAGACGGGGCGTTTGGACGCTCTGAAGACTGAACAAGGTTCCGTTGTCGGCAAAGGGAAGCAGAAGGAAAGACCGTTCGTCCTCAAAGCCATAGAGCCCCTTGGGAAATGTCAGAAGTTCGTTTTCCTCATATGTGATTTCCCCGAAATATTTGGTATCCGTCTTCATATAGGCGCCTCCCAGTTCCACGGTCGCTTACGCGTTCACGTCCACAGGCTGATAATTCGGGTCGGCGGAGCGGGGCACGTAAATCGGCCCGCCGGTATACTTGATGGTCAGGCTGGGTTTCTGCGCGATAGAGATTTCAATGTCGCCGGGGGTGAACTTGAACTCGCCCTTGTCGATTTTCCAGTCAAAGTTCAGCTTGTCCATGGCGTAGCGAATCTGCATGGCGCCGTCCTCCCACTGCGCGCCCGAATCGGCGGCGGGGTTCATATGTTCCGGCACGGTGTAGCCGCTTCCGCCGTCGGCCGTCTGCGCGGCGGGCGCCGCCTGCGGGATGCTCTGGCTGATGCGGGCGCTGAGTTGAATCTGGCCTTGGTCGGCATAGGCGGAGGTCGCCTGATACTGCGCCTGCGCGGGCTGTTGTTGTTGCTGGCTGACGGCGGCGCTGACGGCGGCGGTCGCGGCGGAGAACTGGCCGCCCCGCTGTTCAAAGGTGTCGAGCTTGACCTGAATGGGGCGGCTGGTGACGTTGACGCCGCCCTGCTCGGAACGGCTGATTTCCATCTCCGCCGTGCCGCGAGTGTACTCCAAAGACGCGCTTGTCGTCTTGAACTGCAGTTCGATGGGTACGCTCTTGATTTCAATCAGAGGATACATTTCCAAAGCACTTCCTTTCATGGCTCTAAAAAATGCTTTTATGGAAAGGCGCGGCGTCCGCCGCGAGATTCCAAAGGCGGGCGCCGGGGAAACGGGCGCGGCGTCCCTGTCCGTATCGGCGCGAGGAGCCGCCGGAGACGGGGGCGCGGATTTCGTCCGAAGCCGCCTTTTTTACGTCGATTGGACGGGACGGAAAACGATTATTTCATATAGTCAAACAAGGTCTGATTGACCAGTTCGTTTCCGATTTTAAGCGCGGCCTGATAGCAATACTGCGCCCAGAACATCTCCGTGACGGAAAGGGCGGGGTCCATCTGCTCCAGTTCCGAAATCTCCGTGTTGAGCGTGTACTGCGTCTCTTCCAAATGGGTGAGGTTGATTTGCAGGTATTCGCTGTCGGAGGAAATCTTGACGTGCTGTTCCTGAACGTGCCCGATAACGTCATGAAGTTTCTCTGCGAGGGCTTGCGCCCGTTTTTCGTCCGCTTCCGAGGCGTATGCGCCGGTCTCCCGGTCGCAGTCCTGAAAAATGTTGCCAAGCTCGTTCATGAGCACGGCGAGATTTTTCGGGTCGCCGTCCTCGTCGAGGCCGTAGCCAAGAAAGGCAACTCCGGAAATGGCGGAATTGAACGCGCTGCTGTCCACAATATCCCCGTTTTCGTCCTCTTGCAGACCGACGCCCACGTCCACGTATCCGGTCTCCGCCGCCATCTTTTGGAGCTTCTCATAGTCTTCCGTGCCCTCGGCGGCGCTGACGTCCACGCCCCGATAGAGCAATTCCCCGTTTTCCCCCCACGTAAACGGGACGTTCATTCCGTCGATTCCCGCGAACACAAATTCGTCGTTGTAGCGGGCGTTCATGCTCATGACAATGGCGTCCGCTTTGGAAATCAATTCCCCGCCTAAAATTGCGCGGCTGGAGCCGGCGGTGCCGTTCAGGGCAGTGAGGCTGGACTGGATTCCGTCCAAGCTGGGGGTTTTCTCGTCGCCGTTCACAATGGCGTTGGCGGCGCTCCAGCCCATTTGGAACTTGCTAATGACATAATTGGTGTTGTCAATATGGTCTTGGGCGCGCCAATAAGAGCGGCGGAGCTGGAAAGCCTTGCTTGCGCCGGCGGGGTTTTCGTGGAACGAGCTGAAGTTCCGGGTTGTCTGAACGCGCTCCATAGTATCATACACTTTCTGGTCAATTCTTCCAAGGCTGGTGCGGTACGAGCGCATCAGGCCGTTTGTCGTAATGCGAAACGCCATATCAGGTCATCCTCCCTTCAAATCAAACGGCCATGTTGTTGACAAGGCGGTCAATCATCTCGTCAAAGGAGGTCATGAGGCGGCAGGCGGCGGCGAAAGAACGCTGATAGGCCATCAGGTTCATGGCCTCGTCGTTGAGGTCAACGCCCATGGCGCCGTCGCGGTTGACATAGACCCCGTCGGCGGATACCGTCCAGTTGTCGTACATAACATTGACGTTGCGCTGGTCGCTGGCCAAGTTGGCTACCACATGGTCGGTCATCATGGATTGGAAAGAGCCGGTGAAGAAAGCCTCGCCGGAAGCGGCCTTTTCGTAAACGTCCTCGGTGTTGGGGAAAAACTCGTGATACCCGGTCAGGACGTTGCACATATGGGTGAGGTTGTCTTTGGCGGTGCTGGGCGGGTTGGGCTCGGTGGAGCGCAGGACGCGGAAAGAACCGTTTGCCCAGTTGCGGGAAATGGAGATGTTGGAGGCGTTAATGCCCACGGTGTCGTTGCTGTTGCTGTGGTTGCTCAACAGAATGCCGCCGTTATAATCGGAATATTCCTCCTTGAGCTGATAGCGGCTCTTGTCGCCCGTGACGACATCCCCGTTTTCGTCCACATACTCCAGCGTCTTGACGACGTTGCCGTCTTGGTCAACCGATTCCACCCACGTCGATTCATAAATCGTTTCGTCGGGAAGCTGGTTTGCCTCGTTGATTGCCGCGGCGAGCGTGTTGGCCAGCGTGTCCAGCGACTTTTGATAATAGGGAATGCCGCGCTTGCTGGCCGCGTTGGAGTCCATTTCCAAATCGGCTTTGGAAGCGAAAATGCCTTTTTCCGTCAACAGTTCGCGGTCGGCGAGCAAGCCGCCCCCAAGTTCCGTGTCGCCCGGCTGGGCTTCCCCGCGAAAGACCTCGAACTGGTGAATTTCGTACTGCCCGCCGCTGTCGATAATGCGCAGGTCGTAGCGCGTTACTTCGCCAAGGGAGTTGACGTGCTTGTTATGGTCTTTCTTGATTTCCGTCAAGGCGTGGGCGGCGTCCTCGGAACTGAGATAGACCGTGGTGCCGTACTCGTGGACGGTGAAAGAGCCGTCCTCTTCGGTTTCGGCGAAAAACTCCGTGCCGACGGCGGATTTATTCAATTCGGCGGCGGCCTCTTCGGCCTCCTGCAAGTTGCGGTAGTGGATAATCGCGCCGTCGTCGCCCACGACGGCGCCAATGTCGCGGTTTTTGACGACGCCCAAATCGTTCTCTTTCAGCACGACGGTGCCGCCGTGAATGTCGGTCAGTTCCGCCAGATTCAGGTCGTAGTTGTAATCCTCCCCGCCGTTCGGATTCGGCTCCGTTCCGCCCTTGGCGCCGTCGCGGTAAAGCACTTCCGTGGCGTAACGCCCGTCGATGAGGTATCGCTTCGGCTCCGTGCCCGTTCGAACGGTCAGCTTCTCCACAATCAGCCCCGGCCCGATTTTCTCTTCCCCGTATTCCACGTCAATCTGCATATATGCGGACAGTTCGTCCAGCAGGACGTTGCGCTTGTCGCGCTGTTCGAGGGCGTTGTCTCCGTAGATACTGCACTTGCGGATGGTGGTGTTGAGTTCCCGGATATTGCTAATGATGGAGTTGACTTTTGTTATGTCCTCATGGAGCTTATCCGCCCGCCTCTCCTTCATGCTCGCAAGGTTCTTTGCGGTCAGGTTCAGTTGCTTCGTCAGCGTGGACATGGAGGAGCGGAAAATCGTGTCGTACTGGTCTTTTCCGGCGCCCTCGGCGGCGAGGGCGTTCATCTGGTCGATAACGTCGTTAAACATCCCTTCCAGCACGCCTTCGCTGTCCTCGCCTTTGCCCACCTCGTCGAGCACAGCCGCGATAGTGTCCAAGCCGTCCTTCATGGATTCCAGATTGCCCACATTGGAGTTTTCGTTACGGTAGCGGATGTCAAGGTAAACGTCCCGCGACTGGTCAACGGACGGGGCAAGCACGCCCGTGCCCATGTGCAGAACCGCGCCCGTGACATAACGGTCCGCCGACGCCATATGTAAGCTCTCTTGGTTCAGATGTTGCCGGGTGTATCCGGGCGTCTGCACGTTGGTGATATTGTTGCCTGTGACCTGCAAGGCCTTGCTCGCGGCGTAAAGGCCGAGTTTTGCGATAGAATAAGTGCCGAATGTGGAAACTAAGCTCATAACGGCTCCCCCTTCGTGCGCGGATTAGGTTCGGTAATCGGTAAACACGCCGCCGCGTGTTCGTCGGTCGGGCGCGCCCTTGGGCGTGTTGGCCTCGATGAGTTTCTCCACGTTGTGGAGGCTGCTTTCCAGCGCGACGCGGGCGGCGTCGGCGGCGCTGCGGTAGACTTTGACTTTGGTTAAGAGGCGTTCGGCGGCGGCGCGGGCGGCCTGACGCTGTTGGGGCGGACAGCGGCTCGGCATGGCCGAAAGCGGAACGTCTTGAAACCCCAGCGCAAGCGCCAGTTTTTCCCTTTGCTTATCCATGCGGCGCATGGTCAGACCGATGCTCTGCTCTTCCTTCATGCACTCGTCCACCGTCAGCACGTCGCCCCGTTGCGCCGCGATGTTCTTCTTTTTGGCGAGTTCGGACAGGCGGTCGAGAAATTCCCCCAACTTTTCCAAAAGCGTGAAATAGGCCTCGTAGAGTTCGTCCATTTACTCGTCCTCCCCGAAAAGAAGCATTTTCCGGGCGATTTCCATACTGTCGGGGCGGTAAGTCCCCCGCCTGATTTCCTCCCGGAGCGCGGAGACGGAAGCGGAAGCGTCGGCGGAGCGTATCTCCCCTGCGAGTTGGTTCCGCGCCTGCGCGGCAAATACGCGGCTGTTTTCCCCGGAAATGGTCACGCTGTCGAACCTCCGGGCGAAAGAAGACTTTTGCGTTTGCGCCGCCGAGGTCTGCGGCGGCTGATAGGTTCGCCGGAGTTCGGCGGACTTGGTAAGAGCGGTTGTCAAAGCTCCCGAAACTTTCATCAGGGACGCCCCCTTTGTCGAATCCTGCGGAAAGCGAAAGCGCCGCGCCGACGGGTTCGCGTGGGTCTCCGCAAAGATTTGCAAGAAATACGAAATGCTATTCATAAGGATTATCGGAAGATTGGCGCAAAAAATTAATAGCGCGGGCGGGCATTTTCAAAAAATTTAGCGCGGGGCGCCCGCCGGGGGGGGAAGGGCAAGCGCGGGAAAGCGTCCGGGCGCGGCAAAAGCCCCTGCCGCCGCAACGGATTGTACGGCCAACAGAGGCGGAAGGGCGCAAACTGTAAAGGCGCGGCGCCTAACGGCCTCCGGGTTGCGAGCGCAGATGGCGCAACAGGGCGGTTGAAATGTCCTTGCAAGACGCCTGCACCGCGACCGCGCCGATGTCGTAAGCGACGCGGGGCATACCGTACACGACGCAGGATTCCTCGTCCTGCCCGATGGTATACGCGCCTTTCTTGCGCATGGCCAGCAGTCCCGACGCGCCGTCGCGCCCCATGCCCGTCATGATAATGCCGCACATTTGACAGCGCACGTTCTGCGCCATAGAGTGAAACAGGGCGTCCACCGACGGACGGTGTCCGCTGACGCGCTCCCCCGGCTGACAGCTCACCCGGTAGCCCCCTAACGGGCTTCGCAAGATACGGCACTGCAAATCCGCCGGAGCCACCAGCGCAAGCCCGCGCTTCACCTCGTCGCCATCCTTCGCCTCCCGCACTTCCATACGGCAGAGCTTGTTCAGGCGTTCGGCGTACATCTTCGTAAAGCCCGTGGGCATGTGCTGGACGATGACCATGCCGGGAATGTCCTCCGGCAGGCGCTTCATGACTTCCAGCGTCGCCTCCGTGCCGCCCGTGGACGCGCCCAAGCCGATAATAATCCGTCCGGACACGGCGGAGCCTAACGACGCCGCGCCGGGGACAGCCGCGCTTGACGCCGGGTTTTTTTGCACCTTCACTTTCGCCTTGGACGCCTCCACGACCTTCGAGGCCAGCGTGCGGACGAAAATTTCCGTGCTCACGTCACCGTCGGGCTTGCGCACGAAATCGACCGCCCCGGCGTGCAGGGCGTCGAACACGCCCAAGTTCAGCGCCGACACCAGCACCACCGGAAGCGGGTATTCCGGCAGGAACGATTTTAGAAATTCCAGCCCCGTGACGCCGGGCATTTGCACGTCCAGCGTCATTACGTCAGGCTTTAGTTGCTTGACCTTGTTTTTCGCGTCAATCGCGTTTATCGCGTATCCGACGACTTCCAGATTCCGGCGGGCGGAAAGCCCGTCGATAATGACCTTGCGAGCTAAGATGGAATCGTCCACCACAAGGACGCGGATTTTGCCTGAGCGGTAGTCCGCCATGCCGTTTTCCTCCTTTTGCGTGTTTTCGCTCCCGCCCCCGGCCTCCGAATCCGCTGTGCGGGAGGCGGCGGGACGCGGAGCTATTTTTGAAAGATAGAGGTGGATACCCGTTTGTAAGGCAGGTTCGGCGGCAGGGTTTCCGACAGGCTGATGATGAGATAGCCGCCGGGGACGGTCGCGTCGTAAAAGCGGCGGATGAGCGCCGTTTTCGTGGGCTGGTCGAAATAAATCATGACGTTGCGGCAGAAAATCACGTCGAATTTCCGGCGGAACTGTATCGGGTCCATGAGGTTGAACTGGCGGAAAATCACGTTGTTCCGCACTTGTTTTGTCACCTGATAGCGCCGCCCGCCCGCAGGCGTGAAATAGCTCTCCCTCCACTGCTCCGGGAAGTTCTCCGGCAACTGGTAAACACCCTTTTCGGCTTTCTCCAGCGCGCCGAGGGACAGGTCCGTAGCCAGAATGCGCGTGTCCCACGCGCCCCACTGACTGCCGAAATAGTCCATCATGTACATGGTGATGTTGTACGGCTCCTCCCCCGACGAACAGCCCGCGCTCCAAATGGCGAGCGTCTTGTCGGCTTTGCGGCGCGTAATCTGCGGCAGTATGGATTTCTGGAAGTAGTCGAAAGAGTCGGTCTCGCGCATGAAATAGGTGTAGTTCGTCGTCAGCTTCACCAACAACTCGTTGATGTCGTCGCCGCTCCCCTTCAAAAGCAGATAGTCCACATAGGACTTGAAATCGGAGAAGCCCCTGCCCTTAATGGTCGCGGTCAGACGGCTTTGGATGAGCTGTCGTTTCTGGTGCAGGTCGATTCCGTAATTGCGCTGAACGAACCGAACCAGACGCGTAAAGTCCTCGTCGGAGATGAGCAAAGTCCCCATTTTCTCTTCGTAATTGAACTCGTAGCCCAACGCGCATCCCCTCCTGTCAAAAACGGCGCGCCGCCGTCACTCGTGAATGCGCACAATGGCGTCGCCGTCCAGCACCATGACGGTGCTTACGCCGCCGGGAACGGTGCACATGCCGCTGACAAGCCTGTGCTCGTTCTGCGCCGGGACGGGCAGAATCACGGAGCGGGAGATGTCCACCATCTGGTCGACGCTGTCCACGACAATGCCGCCGCTGGTTTCCTTGATGTTCAGGATAATGACGCAGCTTTCCTCTTCGGGAATGCGTCCGAGCAGGAGGCGGAAGTCGATAATGGGCACAATGGCGCCGCGCAGGTTGATGACCCCGGCGATGTAGTCCGGCGCCATGGGCACGCGGGTTATGGAGACGTTGTTGAGAATCTCAATGACGTAAACCGTGCTCAGGGCGTAAAGGATGTTGCTGGAACGGAAAATCAGATATTTTTCCTCGTCGGTTTCGTGCGCTTTATCCGACAGGGCGCTCTTGGCCTCGTCGGTCTTGGCGAACAGTTCCTCAGACATGGGCGTTACTTCCTTTCCATAGCATGGCTCCGCCGGCGGCGCGGCGGCTATCGTTCTTTAGAGGCGTCGGCGCGTTGCGACGCGGTTCGACATGGGCGGGCGCAACCGAACCCCCGCGCCCGCCCGACGGGGTTTTCCGGCCGGAATCCGCGACAGCATGACGTTGACCGAAGTCAACACAGATAATCTTTCGCCCAACTTCCCTGCGGGCAAAGACACGGACGGAGAAAAGACATGGAACCCCGCGACTTCCCTAAACTTTTCAGATGAGCAGTTGCGGGCGCTGACCCCGCCTTTTCGCGGGATTCCGGCCGCGGACAACGGCGGCTTACAAATCGACCTCGAAAGTATCGGTCAAGTTGGCGATGTTAATCGCCTGCTGTATCGCCATCAAATCCCGCGCCGTCTTGTCGTAGGCCTCCCGGACTTCCGCAACGTCAAAGTTGCGGCACGTGATGTCCGCCTCGCGGCTCCCGTAACTGCGGGAGCGCTGTTTTTCGGGAATCTGCAACAGGTCGTAGAGGCGTTTCTTCTCGGCGTTCATGCGGCTCATTCTGCCGATTGCCTCGTCAAGCGTGCAGCCGTATTCCGGCAGAAACTTGCCGCTGTTGAACACGGAAACGGCGTGGCGGAGCTTGCCGATTTTGTCCTCAAAGGCGCGGACTTTTTCCAGCGTCTCCCGGAACGAATACTCCGGGATAACGGGCGTTTCGCTCGCGCTGTAGGAGTAGGTCGAGTTCGCGGACTCGGCTTCCAGAAGCGCGGCAATCTCCGCGTTATAGTTCTTAATGAGCTTGTTCGCGGTGTCGGAATTGAGTTTCATAGCGCCCTCCGCGACGGCTTAGGAGTTCTGCGACGAGTAGATGGTGGCAACGTCGAGAATGATGCTGATGCTTCCGTCGCCCAGAATCGTACAGCCGGAGACGCCGTAATCCTTGATTCCGTAGTTGTTGAAGTAGTCGGGGAGCGGCTTCACGACGACCTGCTGTTCCCCGATGAGCTCGTCCACGAACAGGCAGAACGAATTGTCGCCGGATTCCACCCACAGCAACACGCCGTCCTCCAGATTGTCGGCGCCGCCGTTGAGGTGGTAGAACTCCTTGGCGCGGACAATCGAATAGAAGTTGTCCACAATCTTGACCATTTCGCCGTGCGTGGCGTCCTGAATGACGTTGATGTCCGAGACCTTGAAAATCTGCTGAATGTCGCTGATGGGCACGGTGAAAATGGAATCGCCCACGCTGACTTCCATGCCGTCCATGATAGACATATTCAGCGGAATGCGAAGCGTTGTAGTCATGCCCTTGCCGCGCTCGCTCGTGATGGTCACCGTGCCGCCGACGCTCTCCACGTTGCTTTTCACAACGTCCATGCCCACGCCGCGCCCGGAATACTCCGTGACTTCCGTATTGGTGGAAAATCCCGGCATGAGCAGGAAGTTCAAAATATCCTTGTGGCTGTACTCCGCGCCGGGCTGGGCAAGCCCCTGACGGATAGCCTTGTTCAGCACGGCGTCGTCGTCCACGCCCTGCCCGTCGTCGATAACCTCAATGATAACCTCGCCGCCCGTCTGGCGCGCCGAAAGGATAATCTTTCCGACGGGGTCTTTCCCTGCGGAAATACGCTCGGCGCGGTCGGTCTCAATGCCGTGGTCCATGGAGTTGCGGACGATGTGCATAATGGGGTCGGAAATGCTGTCCACGACGGTCTTGTCAACCTCGGTGTCCTCGCCGACAAGCACAAGGTTCGTCTCTTTCTTCAGCTTCTTGCTCATGTCGCGGACAATCCGCTTCATCTTCTGGAAGGTCGCGGACACGGGCACCATGCGGAGCGAAAGCCCCACGTCCTGCAAATTGTCGGTTAAGGAGCGCAACTGCCGCGCCGCCTTGGTAAAGTTGTCAAGTTTCAGCCCTTTCAAGTCGGGCGACGCCGTGACCTGCGCCTCCGTGATGACGATTTCGCTGATAACCGCCATGAGCGTGTCGAGCTTGCTCAGGCTGACGGAAATCAGGCTGTCCTTGACGTGCGCCTGTTTGGCGGCGGACTGCTGGGCGGCCGTCGGGGCGGCGGCCTGCTGTACGGCGGCGGGCGCGGGCGACGGTTCCTCTACGTGCGCGGACTCCGGCTCTACGGCTACGGGGGCCTGTACGGGGGCGGCCTTCTGCGCCGGGGCCGGCGACGCCTCCGGCGCGTCGAATACCTGCCAGTTGCGCACGGCGCCGTTGTCCCTGACCGCCGGGACGGCTTCCTCGCGGTCTCCCGCCGTGCGGAAGCGGATGTAGAAACCGTTGTCGATGATGAAATTGGCGGTTTCGGGGTTCATCTGCACGTCGGGCGGGTAGTAGTCGAACTGGGACTCCTCGCAGTAGTCCTTGACGGAGTTAATGAGCATCATGGCGCGCAGGTTCTCCATGCCGACGCCCTCGTCGAAATAGACGTGGAGGCCGTACGGGAAATCGGCGCTTGCGTAGGCGGCTTCCTCGGCGGTCGGGGCCGAACCGGGCTGGGCAGGCGCGGCGGGTTCGTCGGCGGGTTCGTCCTCGGCCTCGCCGGAAATTTTCGCCGAAAAGCTATTAATTTTATCCAGGAACGTGTCGATAGAGGTAGAAAGAGGCTGGTTTGTCTCAACCTTCTCGATTTCCTCGCGGAAGAAGTCGATAGACTGGAAGATAAGGTCGAACATTTCCGGCTTGAGTTCGTCGGAAATGGCGTCCATTGTCTTTTCGCGGATGACGAAAAACAAGTCCTCAATCCGGTGCGCGATGGTCATCAGGGAATTGAACTCCATCATGGCGGAGGAACCCTTGATGGTGTGCATAATCCGGAAGATTTCGTTCACGTCGTCCTGGGAGAAGGTATGGGCCTCTTCGGCGGCCAGCACCAGGTCGTCCAACTGCTCCAGGAGGGAGTGCATCTCGAACAGGTACGCTTCCAGCATATCGTTGTTCATGCTCATGGAAAATCCACCTCTGTTTTCTGATTTCGGCCCGTAAAAGGTCCTTTTCCCGGTTCAGGGTATAACCCACGTCTCTTAATCTCTTTATCGGCACGATTCCTGATAAATTAATAGCCCGCTCCGCTTTTTTTCAAATGCCCACGAATTTCCATTCCAAGACCCCGTAGCCCCGCGAAAATGACAGGAAAGCATTGCAATTTCCCGGTATCTGTGTTAGAATCAGCCCGACGCGTTGAATTTTCTAAGGAGGCGGGATGCATGGACGAAATGAAACTGACTATCAAGGGTCTGTTCGGGCACTTCGACTACGAAATCCCGCTCTACGGCCTCAGCGACGCCGACAGCTTTCCGGTGTCGGACGGCGTGACGATTCTGACCGGGGCGAACGGCTACGGCAAGACTACCATTCTGCGTATGCTGGAAGCCTTCGGAATGGGAAATTTAGATTTTTTCGTTGACCTGAAATTTCAGTCGTTTTCTTTCTATCAGGAAGATTCTAAAGACCGGATAACATTGGAAAAAACCAGAGATGGATTCGTTCTGAGTCATGGCGCAAATAC
>JAFXQD010000082.1 GCA_017527365.1 Oscillibacter sp. | reverse complement strand
TCGCGCCGCCCAGCGTTAAATTCGCAAGCGTTACGGTTTTCCCGTCGCCGACTTCCGCGCTGTCAAAAGTTCCGATTGCCGTCACGGTCAGCGCGTCGCCGTCTACAATGCCGTCAAAGGTTACGTTGTCATAATTGAGCGTCGCGTTCGTCGTTCCGTCGTAAGGCTTATTCGCCGCCGCGATTCCGGAGACCGTCACGGGCTTTTGGCTTATCGTTACCGTCGCGGAGCCGTTCGCGTCGGTTGCGCCGACTTTCGTCGCCTTATAGTAAACCGTATAATTTCCCGCGTCCGTATAGGCGGGATTCTGTTCGCCATACGTTCCGTTTTCGCTTTCGCTATAGGTCACGGAAACGTTGTCGGGCGCGGTCACGGTTATGCTATGCGGCTGTCCGTCATAAGTTCCGCTATATCCTTGCGCTGTTACGTTCAACTCGTTGGGCGTGATGTTCGCGGTCGTCTCGGACTGCTGTCCGCTGTCCGCAAGCTCATAGTTTGCAACGTTCGCGCCGCCCAGCGTCAGATTGCTAATCGTTACGGTTTTCCCGTCGCCGACTTCCGCGCTCTCAAAGGTTCCCGTCGCCGTCACGGTCAGTTCGTCGCCGTCCACAATGCCGTCAAAGGTTACGTTGTCATAATTGAGCGTCGCGTCCGTCGTGCCGTCATACGGCTTATTGTCCGCCGCAATGCCCGAAACCGTAACGTTCCGTTTGCCAATCGTGAAAGTTCCGCCAGTCGCCGTCACGTCATAGTTGGGGTTGCTCCCCGGCGTCACGGTAATGTCGTATTCGCCTACGCCCCCGCCCTCGGCGCGGGACAGCGCATAGTTGATAGTATCGCTTCCAACGGCGCCTTCCACTGTGGCGGTCAAAGCCGGGTCGGCGTCGCCGTAAGCCTTGGACGCGTCGTTCGCCGTCACGGTTGCGGTTTTCTTGGCAATCGTAAACTTGCCGTTGACCGCCGTCACGTCATAGTTGGGATTGTCGCCCGGCGTCACAGTAATATCGTATTCGCCTGCGTCCTTGCCCTCGGCGCGGGAAAGCGCATAGCCGATAGTCTCGCCGTCAACGGCGCCTTCGACCGTGGCGGTCAGTTCCGGGTCTTCCGCGCCGTAAACCTTGGACTTGTCGTCCGCCGTCACAGTCGCGGCTTTCGGGGAAATCGTCGCCTGAACGCTCGCCGCGCCCGCGCCGGAAGCCGTATAATATATGATAACTTGCTTGATTTGCACATGGTTGCCGACTGCGGATAACGTGACGGAAGAGGCGTCCACGCCGGTAAAAGTAATCGTGTTGCCGTCTATTGTACGCTCCCCCGCCGTCGCGTATGTCGCTTCCGCGCTATACCATCCTCGCGTAAGCTCTAATTTTGCAATTTTCTCGCCGTTTAACGCCGAAATGGTCGCTTTCTTGGCATCGTTGTTGCCTAAGAAAAAGCCGTCGCTGTCGCCCCCGTCCTCGCACTCTATTTTGAAATGCGTTCCGGTATACGCGCCGCTGCCTTCCGTCGTTACAAAGGTTTCCGATTTGACAAGCACATAATTGCCCGCGTCCGCGCCGCCCAGCGTCAAGCCGCTGATTGCGACGGCTTTATTCTCGCCCGCGTCCGCGCTCTCAAAGGTACCCGCCGCCGTCACAGTCAGTTCGTCGCCGCCCACAATGCCGTCAAAGGTTACGTTGTCATAATTGAGCGTCGCGTCCGTCGTGCCGTCGTAAGGCTTATCCTCCGCCGCAATGCCCGAAACCGTAACGTTCCGTTTGCCAATCGTGAAAGTTCCGCCCTTCGCCGTCACGTCATAGTTGGGATTGCTTCCCGGCGTCACAGTAATGTCGTATTCGCCTGCGTCCTCGCCCTCGGCGCGGGAGAGCGTATAATGGATAGTATCGTTTCCAACGGCGCCGTCAACCGCGGCGGTCAGTTCTGGGTCATCCGCGCCGTAAACCTTGGACTTGGCGTCCGCCGTCACGGTCACGGCTTTCTTGTTAATCGTAAATACGCCGTTCGTCGCCGTCACGTCATAATTGGGATTGTCGCCCGGCGTTACCGTAACGACATATTTGCCTACGTTCTCTCCCTCGGCGCGGGAGAGCGTATAGTTGATAGTATCGCATCCAACGGCGCCTTCTACCGTAGCGGTCAAATCCGGGTCGGCGTCGCCGTAGGTCTTGGACTGCGCGTCCGGCGTCACGGTCACGGACGCCTTGCTAATCGTGAACTTGCCCTTGACCGCCTTCACCTCATAGTTGGGGTTATCTCCCGGCGTCACGGCAACGGCGTATTCGCCTACGTCCTCGCCCTCGGCGCGGGAGAGCGTATAGTTGATAGTATCGCTTCCAACGGCGCCTTCTACCGTAGCGGTCAAATCCGGGTCGGCGTCGCCGTAGGTCTTGGACTGCGCGTCCGGCGTCACCGTCACGGGCTTTTTGGCAATCTCGAACTCTATCGCAACGGGATTCAGCGTGTCGTAATTCTCATCAACAAAGGAGTAGTTCCCCTGTTTGAACGTCACCGTAACCGTCGCCGTGCCCGCGTTTACGTTGTCGGCGTAAGCCGCCTCGTATTCCGTGGAAGGCAACTCTATGCCTTCGTTTTCGCCGTCGTTGTACAGAACCGTCACGGGCGGCTCTATGGCGGTTCCGGCGTAAGTCCAGCCCGCGCCGTCGTTGTCGCCTACCGTAACCGCGGGATTTTCCACGGTTTTCGGGTAAATGTCAAAATTCGCCCCGGTAAACTCGATTTCATAGTTTTTCGCTTCCGCCGTATTCGGGTCAAGGGCAAGCGTCCCTTGCGTAATGGCGTAAGTCCCCGCGTTCTCGCCCGGCTCGCGGGTCAGCACCCCCGTAAACTGAAACGTCGAGCCGCTGTCGCCGCCAGAATCGCTTCCCCCGCCGGAGCCGCTGTCGCCGCCTCCCGTGTCCATCGTAACGCTGCCGCTACTGTTTCCCTCTACGGAATAGGTCAGTTCCGGGTCTTCCTCGCCATAGGTTTTGCCATTCATGTTCGCCGTTACCGGAAGTTTCGCCTTGGCAATGGAAAAAGTCACGGTCGGCGCCGGGTCGGGGAGCTTATAGTTCGCGCTGTCCAACGCCGTCGCCGTGGCGGTATAAGTACCCACGTCGGTCTGTTCGCCGTCGACTGTCGCCCAGACAGTATCCCAATTTACCGTGTTTGAAACCTTCGCCCAAGGCGCCTGCGGCTCGCCGTTGTACGTCAACGGCGTGTCGTCCCATTCCAATTCGGCTACTATGGGGGCAATCGTCACGGAAACGCTGGCTTCCTCCGTGTCTGTGTGGGTATCGTCGCCGACGACTTTGTAAGAAACCGCATACGTCCCGGCGTCTTTCGCCGCAGGGATTGCTTCGGAGTATGCGCCGTCACTGCCCAGCTTATATTGCACGGTTCCGCCTTCGGCGTCGCCCGCCGACACAAGCGCCTGTTCCTCGCCGTTGTAGGTCAGATTTTCCGCGGCGGTAGGCGCCGCCGTCAATGTCGCGGGCGATATGGTCACGAACGGGACGATTTTTTCTCCATTGACATCGGCGGGGTCTCCGGTTTCTTGGTTTGTCCCATTGCTTTCGCCCCAAAAATCCGCCGCCGTCAAAACTTTGCTTTGTCCGTCAATGACGAAATCTTTCTCAAGCGTCACGGTTCCGCTATAGGAAGAGGCGGTAATGCTGTCGCTCTTGTCCGTCCAACTCAGCGTAATGGTTGCGTCGCCAGTTGCGTTGCCGATTCCAGTTGACCCCTCCGCCGTTACCGCGCCGCCGTAGATAACAATCGTGTTGCCGCCGATTCCCGCGGGGCCGTTCGCCGTCACGGTTCCGCCGTTGATTTGCACGGTGGCGCCGTCGCCGCCGATTCCCGCGCCGTCGCCCGTCGCCGTCACGGTTCCGCCGTTGATAGTAATTGTGCCGGACGTCGTCATCCCGTCCGCGCTAATGCCAATGCCCGCGGCGTTCCCTTCCATACTATCCGAGCCAGTTATTAGCGCGCCCGTGCCGCCGGACTGCCCGTAAATCGTCAGGCTGTTCCCCTCGTTGACGGTAATGCCTTGGGGCGCCGTGAGCGTCGCGCCGTCGCACAGAATCAAATGAACGTTGCCCGTGACCGTGATACGGTCGGAAATCGTCGCGCCGCTGTTGACGACGTGCCAGCCCTCGCCCCACGCCGTCAAATCGGACGTAACCGCCGCGTAATCTTCGCACGTTTTGCTCTCCATAGCCTTTGTCGTCTCGTTCCAATCCAGATAGGGCACGGTCTCCGACGCCCGCGCCGTCGCGGTCAAACTGAGGAACAGTCCCAGCGCCGCGCACAGCGCAAAAAGCCATATCAACGCCCGCCTGCGCGTATCCTTCGCGCACATCATGGGAACATCCCCTTTCCAGAGATTCCACGCGCCGCCAAACTCTCCAATTTATGCCCAAAACGGCGTTTTTTATAACCTTGCAATCTTATTTTACCAAATTCGCGCCGCGCCGTCAAGAAAAGGAACGTTACATTTTTGTTTCAAATCCGCGTTCGGCATTTTTCACAAAAAACGCCCCTCTTTTGAGGGACGTTTTTGCGTTGATAACAACCGTTCCGCCGCCCGGCTTGCGCCGGCTACGGCTCCGACCCTTCGGCGGGCGGCTCCTGCGTCGCGGCGGCGGACATCCGGTAAACCGCCCCGCATTCGGAGCAGATGTAGTCGGCGGACGACGAGCCGGGCTCCGTGCGCAGGCTCACGCGCTCATAGCTGTGCCCTTTCGCGGGGATGGGCTCCGAGCGCGTGTCCGTATAGATTTTGCCGTCCGGCCCCTCGACGGAAGCGGAGTAAAGCCTTTCGCCGTCCTCCGTGCAGGTGGGCTCCCTCACGGATTCCGTCACGAGCGCCTCCGCCGTAACAAACGCGCCGGGGTTGTCCGGGTCGGGAATTTCCGCGGTGACGGCGGTATGCTCCTCGTTCCACGTCCATTTCGCCTGAGGCTCTTCTTCGTCGGGGGCTTCGGGCTCTGGCTCTTGCTCCTGCGGGGTTTCCGGCTCCGGTTCCGGCTCTTGCGGGGCTTCGGGCGGCGGCGGTTCCTGCGGGGGTTGCGCCGTCTCCTGCGGGGCTTCGGGCGGCGGCGTCGGTTCCTGCGGGGCTTGCGCCGGGGGTTCGGGCGCCTGCGCCGTCTCCTGCGGGGTCTCCGCCGGGGTTTGCGGCGCCTCTTCCGGTTTTTCGGGCGGCGCCTCCGGAGTTTCGGGCGGCGTTTCCGGCGTTTCGGTTTCGGGCGGCGCTTCCGGAGTTTCGGGCCCTTGCGTCGGTTCTTCCGGATTCTCCGGGGCGTCCGGGAGCGTCGGCGTTTCCTCCGGGGCGTCCGGGATAGTCGGCGCGGCGTCATCCGGAGGCGGCGGCGTTTCGGCGTCGGGTTGCGGCTCCGCGCCGCCGCCCGCGTCGGGCTCCTCCCACACTCGCGGCATATACGTCTGCCCGTTGACAGAGACCGTCACAAAGGGCACGACGCCTTCCGGAAGCGTTCCTATCGGCACGGAGAACGACGCTTCCGCGTCCGTCCCGTCAACGGAAAAGAGCGGCTTTCCGTCGGCGCCCATGACCGTGACCGTGTAAAAATCGCTCCTGCGCAACCCCTCCGCGTTCAAATCGAACGAGAATATCCCGTCCGGGGAAATCTGCGCGTTTTCCACGGAGACGGAATAGGGGTCCTCCTCCGCCGTGACGTAGCTCTGCCGCGCCAGCGTTTCCCCCGTCTCCGCGTTGAGAATAGCGAGCTCGTATTTCGTGCCTTTCTCCAGCCCGTCAAAGAGCAGGTACGTCGCGTTCGTCGCGTCCCGCGTTATCGTCTCGCCCGTTTCGGACGTAAGCACGGCGACAAGGGGGACGTTGTCGGGATTCTGCACGGACAGGGTAAAGGCAAGCGCGTCGGTCGTGGCGGAGCAGGGCGTCATCGACACGAGCAAAAAGTAAACGTACACGGCGGCGACGGCTACCGCGCTGACGGTCGCCGCGACGGACGCCGCCGCCGCTTGCGCGCCCGCAAGCGCGGATTCGCTTCCAGTCAAGCCCTCCGCGCCGCCCGAAAAAGATTCTTCCTGAAACTCGCCCTGCTCTTCCGGCACGGATTCGCGCTCCGGCGCGTCGCCGTCCTCGTCCTCCCGGTCGTCTTTCCGACGCCATTCGTACCCCTGCGCGACGTAACTTTGCTGTCGCACATGCCGCGCCGGGTACTGCCCCACCGCGCCGAGTTTTTCGTTGTCGAACCGCGACGGCAGATACTGCGGGATTCCTCCGGAACGCCCGTTCGGGTTCGTGAGGGCATAGTCGTTGTATTCGTTCAGCATACGCGCCTCCTGTCATTGTGTTGAGTATAAGTCCCCGCCCCTAAATTGGAAATATCAGTAAGCCCTAAGAATGCAAAAACAGCGAGAAATAAGGCTTGCATTCCCCTTGAAAAGAGGATATAATAATCTTAGGCTCTTTGATAAAGAAAATGAAGAGGGCGCTTGCAGGAGGTATCGGGTTCCATGGACTTATTCGCAATCTTTCCCGACGGCGTGTCCCCTTTGCGAATTATCGAATTTCTGGATAATTCCTCGTTCGACGAACTGGCGGAGCTGGACTTCATCCATGACCGCCACAGGAACATTTACCATGTGGAGGGCAAGTATTTCGTGCCCTTGATAGATTGCTCGTTCCATGAAATCCGGCGCTTTGCGACGGAGAACATGACCCACCCCGACGACAAGGCGGCGTATGCCGCGCTGATGGAGCCGGAGACCTTGGAACGCCGCCTCGCGGAGGCCTCGCCCATTCCCGGCATACTGCGGGAGAAAGTCCGCTTCAAACTGCTCGAAGGCGGCTGGCGCTGGACGGAGCAGATTTTAGTCGGGGGCGAACAATTCGGGCTTGCGCGGGGCGTCGTCAGGATGTACATATTCGACATCCAGAACCAGAAAGACCGCCGGGAGGGGCGCGGCGCGACGTATCCGAAAAGCGGCGTCCGCGACGAGCTGACCGGGCTTCGCTGGGATAAGGAGTTTTTCGCCCAAACCTGCGACTTGGTTGACATCCATCCGGACTGGTGCCTGATTGCCATTGACATTGAGAATTTCAGGCTGTTCAACGACTGGTACGGGCGGGAGGAAGGCGACGAGCTTCTTGCAAAAATCGGGGGGCTTCTGCGCCGCGCCGAACAGGACAGCGGCGGCCTTGCGGGCTATCTGGGACAGGACGACTTCTGTCTTTTCGCGCCGTATGACAAGGCGCGGGTGCGCCGCCTCTATGAGGAAATCAAAGCCCTGACCGCCAAGCCGGGCGGCGCGTCCTGCGTGGGCTTTCTGCCCGCGCTGGGCGTCGCCCCCGCAGAGGAAGGCGTCAAGATTCTGGACTTGTTCGACCGCGCCTCTCTCGCCGTCCGCAAAATCAAGGGAGATTTCCATACCAGAATCCGCCTTTACCAGCCGTCCATGCAGGAAAAGACAGAGGAGGAATACCGGATTCTGTCCGACTTCCAAGCCGGACTGCAAAGCGGGGAAGTGTACTTCTGCCTACAGCCGCAATGCCGCGTGTCGTCGGGGCGGATTGTGGGCGCGGAATCGCTGGCGCGCTGGCGCAAGGCGGACGGAACCCGCGTTCCCCCGGATTCGTTCGTCCCCGTGCTGGAAAAGTACGGCTTTGTCACGGACTTGGATCAGTTCATCTGGGAAAGCGTCTGCAAATGGCTCCAAAAATGGATTGCCGCCGGGCATACGCCCATCCCGATTTCCGTCAACGTCTCGCAGGTCGACATTTTTACCATCGACGTGCCGCAATACTTCGACGGGCTGACGCGGAAATACAACCTTCCGAAATACTGCCTGAAAATTGAAATCACGGAATCGGCCTACGTGTCGGACGTGGACGCGGTGAAAGAAGCGGTGCGGCGCCTCCGCGACATGGGCTTCCTTGTGCTCATGGACGATTTCGGAAGCGGCTATTCGTCGCTGAACATGCTGCGCCGCCTCAACGTGGACATTATAAAAATCGACGCGCAGTTCCTGCGCTTCAACGAGGCGGACAGCGAAAAGGGGATACACATTCTGGAAACCGTCCTCAACATGACGCAGACAATGGCGCTTCCCGTCATTGTGGAGGGCGTGGAGACCGAACAGCAAGCCAGTTTTCTGGCGAATCTGGGTTGCCGCTACATTCAGGGCTACCATTTCTATAAGCCCATGGAGCTTTCGGACTTTGAAAGCCTCATCAGCGACGGGAAAAAGATTGACACGCACGGGTTTGTTTTCAAGCCCAACCAGCAGTTCCATATCCGCGAGTTCCTCGACCAGAACATCTACACCGATTCCATGCTGAACAACATTCTGGGCGCCGCCGCGTTTTACGAGTGGGACGGCAAGGACAACGTGGACATTGTGCGCTTCAACGAGCAGTTTTACCGCCTTGTCAACGAGCCGAACTTCAAAAACCGGATTGCCGGAATACAGAACTTTTTCCATCCGAACGACAGGGAAAAATTCTTTTCCCTTCTGCGGAAAGCGGAGGCCGACCGCATGAACGGCGCGGCGGACCTGTTCGGCGTATACCGGGAAAACGGAAATTTGGGAACTTTCCTGATTCACCTCTACTATCTCGAACGCACGGACAAAGGCGCGATTTTCTACGGCGCCATGCAGGAAGTGACGGAAGTCACGGACTTGCAGAACCAAATGCGGCTGCTTTCCCGCTTCTGTTCCGAAAGCATTGTCTTTCTGCGTCGGCGGAACGGGCAGTGGCTGTCTCAGATTGTCGTGCACGGGCTGGAGGACGCCATAGGGCTGTCGAAAGAAGAGTTCCGGCGAGAACTCGACGAGGGCGGATTCTACCGCCGCTTCGACGACACGGCGCGGGAAATCCTTTACGCCATGCTGGAAGCGTCGGAAGAGGACGAGCTGAACTTCGGATTCCCGGCGCGAATCCTGAACGCCAAAGGGGATATGGAACAGTTGTACGTCAAAATTGACTTCGTGCACGACGAGTACAGCGAGGTGGAGCGGATTCTGATGTTCCGCAAGCGCGAGGAACAGGACACATCCGCGCCGAGATTGTGAGCGCGCCGCGCCAAGCAGACAAAATCCCCCGCGAACAGGGCCGACCTGTTTCGCGGGGGTTCGCCGCGTTATTCGGCGGCGTACACGCAAGCCTGTTTGCGGTCGCGTCCGAGGCGCTCAAAGCGGAGCGTGCCGTCGGCGCGGGCGTAGAGCGTGTCGTCGCTGCCAATGCCGACGTTCAGTCCGGGATGAATCCGGGTTCCGCGCTGGCGCACAAGCACGTTTCCGGCTTTCACGAACTGCCCGTCCGCCCGCTTGGGGCCGAGGCGCTTCGCGTTGGAATCGCGGCCGTTCTTCGTGGAGCCGCCGCCCTTCTTATGGGCGAAAAACTGCAAGCCAATCTGGAGCATGGTAAAATCCTCTCTTTCCGTTTTATTTACTCTTCCTCGTAGACTTCCACGGCGTCGGGGTATTCGCTGTGCAACTGCGAAAAGTAGACCATCAGCCCGGCCATCAGCGCCTGCGTCGTTTCCTCCGACTCCGGGGAGAGCCCGCCGGGCAGGCGGAACGTTATCGACGGCGTTTCGCCCTCCCGAACCCGCACCGACGCGGCAAGGCCGAGCGCGTCGTTCACGACGGCCTCCACATAGCGGACGACGCTTGTCACGGCGGCGCAGACAATGTCCGTGCCCTCTTCGCCGAATCCGCTGTGCCCGCGGCAGGAAAAGCCCGTCACGCGCCCCCCGTCCGTGCGGAATGTGACAGTCGTCATAATCAGACGCTGATTTTGCCGATTTCGACTTTGGTATACGGCTGGCGGTGTCCCTGACGGCGGCGGTAGCCCTTCTTGGGGTTGTACTTGAAAACGCGGATTTTCTTTCCCTTGCCGTTCTTGACAATCTTGCCCTCGACGGACGCGCCTTCCACGACAGGCGTCCCGAAACGGGGGCTGTCGCCGTCCAGCACGGCCAGAACGCGGTCAAACGTGACGCTCTCGCCCGCCTCCTGCCCCAGTTTCTCGATGTAAATCACATCGCCCTCCGCTACCTTGTACTGCTTGCCTCCGGTGACAATAATCGCGGTCATTTCCGGTTCGCTCCTTTATCACGGTCTCGCTTTCGCGGGCGGCGCCGTCCGACGCGCTTCCTGCCCGTTCAAAGCGGTTTGCTTAGTATATCAGCGGAAAAAGAAAATGTCAACGGGTTTTTTAGCTTTTGCCGAGAAAGTTTCCCCTATGCGCGTGGGCGGGTCTATTGACAAAACGCCCCCTTTCAGGTTATGATGTTCTGGCGGAAACCCGAAAGATAGGAAAAGGGGGCGTTTGTGTGAAACGGTTCTGGAAAATCCTGCTCTTGGGCGCGGCGTGCGCGTCCCTGCTGACGGGGTGTTTTGTCGAGGACGCGGAGATGTCCGCGGAGCGCATAGAACCGGCGCCGGGGAATCAGGCTTACGCCGACGACAGTTGGGCGGTCTACTGGTACCACTGCGGCAGCGACTTGGAGAGCAAGTGGGGTTGCGCGTCCGAGGATTTGCAGGAAATGCTGGGCGTTGACTTGTCGGAGAACGTGCGGGTAGTCGTGCAGACGGGCGGCGCCAAGACGTGGCATAACACGCAGGTGGACGCAAGCAAGCTCCAGCGGTACGTCTACGACAGCGAGGGCTTCTATCTGGTAGACGAACAGCCCAAGGGCAACATGGGCGACCCGGAGACGCTTTCCGACTTCCTGCGCTTTTGCAAGGGGCATTACCCCGCCGCGCATACCATGGTAGTGTTCTGGAACCACGGCGGCGGGAGCGTCGGCGGCGCCGCCTACGACGAAACCTGCCGATACGATTCCCTGAAACTCAACGAGTTGTATCAGGCGTTCAAGTCCGTGTACGACCTCTCGGTAGACCACCCGCCGATTGACGTTGTGGGCTTTGACACCTGCCTGATGGCCACGATTGACACGGCTTACACGTTCTGCGACATCGCCAAGTATCTGGTGGCGTCGGAGGAGTCGGAGCCGGGTTGCGGGTGGTACTATTCCGGGTGGCTGAAAGCGCTGTCCGAAAATCCGGGCATGGGCGGCGCCGAACTCGGCAAAGTTATCTGCGACGCATTCGCGGAAGGCTGTAAAATCGACGGCGTGGACGACGAAATCACGCTTTCCGTCACGGATTTGAGCCGTATCGGGGCTTTGATGGAAGCGTATGAGGCGCTCGGACAGGAGGCCTTGCTCAACGCGGCGGACAACCCGAACTTCTTCCCCGCCATGGGGCGCATGGCAAGCCGCGCCGAAAACTACGGCGGCAATACGGAGGACGCCGGATATACCAACATGGTAGACCTCGGCGACCTTGCCAAGCAATGCGAAGAGCTTCTCCCCGAAACCGCGCAAGCCGTGCAGGACGCCTTGGCGGATTGCGTCGTCTACAAGATTCGCGGCCCCTACCGCGAAAAGTCCGGCGGGCTGAGTTGCTACTACTCCTACGACAGCGACAAGGAAGATTATGAGGGCTACGCGAAAATCGCCGCCTGCGACGCCTTTGCCTACCTGTACGGCTACGCAATCGAGGGCGAGCTGGACGAAAAAGGTATGCAGTACCTGAACGGAATCGGCTTTGACCGCGAGGAACTCGCCGACGTGCCGACGCTGGCGGACGCGGGGGAAGGGCGGGATTACCCGGTCTATGTGGACAGCGGCGGCAACGCGGTCATGGACATCGGCGCGGACATTGCGAACCTGTTGAAGGGCGTGTACTTCCGGCTGGTCTACATCGACGAGGAACAGGACATCGCGCTTTTGCTCGGACGCGACAACAATATTTATATGGACTGGGAGAACGGCGTTTTCCGCGACAACTTCCAAGGGACTTGGGGCGCCATTGACGGCCATCTCGTCTATATGGAGCTGATTTACGAGGGAAGCGGCTACAATACCTACATGGTTCCCATCCTGCTCAACGGCGAAAAGTACAACCTGCGCGTGGTCTACGACTACAACGACGCCTGTTACTACATTCTCGGCGCCCGTCAGGGGCTGGACAACTCCGGCATGGCGGACAAGAACCTTGTGCAGCTTCAACCCGGCGACGAAATCACGACCATCCACTACGCCGCGACCATTTCCGGAAGCGACGCCTTCGAGCCGATGGAAATGGACGCGTTCACGGTCACGGAGGACACGTCCTTTGAGGAAATCGACATGGGCGACGGCGAGTTTGGCATGATGTTCGAGCTTGTGGACGCCCGCAACCAGACGACATGGTCTGAAATGGCGCTGTTCACCGTACAGGACGGAACAATCTATACGGAAACGGCGGGGTAAGCCCCGTTCCGCGCCTGCGCGCCCTTTCCCGCGACATGCGGGAAGGGCGCTTTTTTGGCACGTTTTCCCGCCAAGCCTCATATGCTGTTAGCGTATAGCAACCGCACGGAAACGGGAGGGGCATTATGGAAAATCGGAACATGGAACGGGAACTGCGCGAAAACCCGGAACTTTTGCGGCATATCATGAACTCTCAGGACGGACAAACGCTCATGCGTCTGCTGACGCAAGCCGACCATGGGGCGCGGTTTCGCCGGGCGGTGCAGTCCGCCGCCAACGGGAACGCGTCGGAAATGGCGGAGTGCCTGCGGCAAGTCGCGGAGAGCCGGGAAGGCGCGGCGCTGATGGCGCGCCTGCAAGGGATGATGAATCAGGGGGGCGGCGGGCGTTATGGCGGACTTTGACGAGAAGCTCAACCGGATACTGTCCAACCCGGAAGCGATGTCGCAGATAGCGCGGCTGGCGCAGTCGCTGAACGCGCCGCCGTCCGAAAACGCGCCGCCTATGGGGGACACGCCGCCGCCCCCGCCGTCGGGCACGGGCGGCGCGTCTATGCCTATTCCGCCGCCCTTGGAGGGCGCGCCAAACCCGCCTCCCGCGCCCGGTGACCCGGCGCAAGCCGCGCCCGCCCCGCCCGCCGGGGCGGACGCCGCCGCCGTCGCGCAGTTCCTCCCGCTGTTGCGGGAACTCGGCGGCGACTCCGACGCCCGCCGCCTGCTCTACGCGCTCCGCCCC
>JAFXQD010000081.1 GCA_017527365.1 Oscillibacter sp. | reverse complement strand
GGCATGGGGGCGGTGACGCGCTCGCCTCTGGCGGCGTCGCCGTCAGACCCGGCGGGGGCGGCGGCGGGAGCGGGCGCCGCCTGCGCGGCGGGCATGTCGCCCGTCAGCTCCTCCAGCTCGATTTCGTAGGCCGTGCCGTTGACGTTTACTCTGTACTTTTTCATGGGGTTTCTCCTTTTCCTGATTCCGCGGGGCTTAAAGCCTTCTCATAGAGAGGATGCGAATACCGGTGATGTCGGTGTCGAGCTCTTCCGCAATGGCGGCGGAAATCGCGGCGACCATTTCCGGAAGGTTGGGTTCCGTAACGGGCGTCTTGGGGAGCACGACGGGGGGGGCGGGTTCGGGCGCCGGGGGCGCGGTGCGCGACAGGATGCGCCCCATGCACATCGTCAGCGCGATAAGGCAAATCAAGCCGAAAAAGACCGTCCCCAAACCCATCAGGATAACAAAAAATGCCGGGTAATCCATACGGTGCCTCCTGAGTTCGCAAATTTTCTTCAGCATAATTATATCAGCCGCCCTTTTAAATTACAAGCGGAAATTCGGAAAATTTCTACATATTTTTTAGTCAAATTTCAAGGGCGGGACAGGCTGAAAATTGTAGGGAAAGACAATTTGCGCCCGCGCTGCGCGGCGTCAGTAGTTCCAGAAGCGGCGGACGCTTCCGGCGAGGCGCCGCCCCGTAAAATAGCCCTCCTGCCACAGGGCGCGTATCACGCTTAAATTGCGCTCCGTGCGGGCGCACCCCAAGGTGTCCTCCGGGGCGATTACCATAATTTTCCCTTCCGCTTCCAGCGCGAACAAAGCCGCCCGTTCGTCGTTGTAACGGTCTGTGCGGCGGCTCATGGTCTCCACGAAAGCCGGGTACTTCCGGAAGGCCAGTTCTATGCTCTTGCCGCCGTCGTAACGCTTGTGGTAATCGCGCTCCCGCGTCAGGATTACCACGACGCGCTCGCAACCCACTTCCAGCGCCCGCCGCCACGGAATCGGGTCGGAACAGCCGCCGTCGAAGTATAGTTGCCCCTCTACCTCAATCGGCGGGAACATCAGCGGAATGGCGCAGGTTGCTTGCAGGACGAGGTTCGACTTGTCGCGGCGCGGCACGGGCCAGTATTCCGCCTCTCCGGTCTCCAGATTCGTCAGGACGGCTTCCGCCTCGCCGGGATAGGCCTCGAACGCGTCGTAATCAAAAGGAACCAGCTCGTTCGGGATGGTGTCGTAGACGAATTTCAGCCCGAAATAGGCGCGGTTGTTGGGGTTCAACAGGTTCCTCATGCCCATATAGCGGCGGTCGCGGACGTAGGCGGAGACAAGTTTCAGATTGCGCCTGTTTTGGCGGGACAGATAGCTCGCGCCGTAGGCAATCCCGGCAGAGACGCCGATAGTATAATCGGGCAGGGGGACGCCCGCGTCAAGAAGGGCGTCGCAGACGCCGCAGGAAAAGATGGTGCGCAACGCGCCGCCTTCCAGTACAAGACCCGTTTTCATGATTCCATTGCTCCTTTCGTGGCGCCTCTCTGTGCGCGAACGGCATTTTACCACAGTTTCCCGCAAAAGGGAAGGGGCAACCCCCGCTTTTGCGCCGCCTTTGCCCGCCGAACCCCTCTTGACATTTTGCGAAAACCTGCTATAATAAAGAGCATAACCGAATACCCCTTATCAAGAGCGGCGGAGGGAACGGCCCTGTGAAACCGCGGCAACCTGCCAAGCAAGGTGCCAAATCCGACGGGAGCGAAAGATGAGGAGCGAAAGAACCTTCTGCGCGTTCGTCGGGAACGCGCTTTTTTGCGTCGTGCGGGACAAACACGCGGAAACAAATCCGGAAAAAGGAGAAATCAACCATGGAAAGCCATTATCTTTTCACCTCGGAATCCGTGACGGAAGGACATCCGGATAAAATCTGCGACCAGATTTCCGACGCCGTTCTGGACGCCATTCTGGAGCGCGACCCCTATGGGCGCGTGGCTTGCGAGACGACCGCCTGCACGGGCATGATTCACATCATGGGGGAAATCAGCACGAGTTGCTACGCCGACATTGCCGGGATAGCGCGGAAAGTCGTGCAAGACATCGGCTACGACAGGAGCGAGTACGGCTTTGACGGCGCGACGTGCGCGGTCGCCGTGTCCATTGACGAGCAGTCCCCGGACATCGCGCTCGGCGTGGACAAGTCGCTGGAGAGCAAGGAGGGCGGAGACCTTGGGGAAGGCGCCGGAGACCAAGGCATGATGTTCGGCTATGCCTGCGACGAGACGCCCGAACTCATGCCGTTGCCGTTGTCGCTGGCGCAAAAGCTCTGCCGCCGCATGGCGGACGTGCGCAAGCAGGGCGTTATCCCGTACATGAGGCCCGACGGCAAGAGCCAAGTGACGGTGGAGTACGACGCGGAGCGCCGCCCCGTGCGCGTGGACACCGTGGTGCTGTCCACGCAACACGACCCGGACGCGTCCCCGGAACAAATCCGCCGCGATATGATTGAGCTCGTGGCGAAAGCCGTCATCCCGGCGGAACTGCTGGACAAGAACACGAAATATTTTGTCAACCCCACCGGGCGCTTCGTGCGCGGCGGCCCGTCGGCGGACTCCGGGCTGACCGGGCGCAAAATCATTGTGGACACCTACGGCGGGAGCGCCCCGCACGGCGGCGGGTGCTTCTCCGGCAAAGACCCGACGAAAGTTGACCGCTCCGCCGCCTACGCCGCCCGCTGGGTCGCCAAAAACATCGTGGCGGCGAAACTCGCCCGCCGCTGTCAGGTGCAGTTGGCTTACGCCATCGGCGTGGCCAAACCCGTGAGCGTCTTTGTGGACACGTTCGGCACGGGCGTCGCCGACGACGCCAAACTCTGCGCCGCCGTCGAACAGGTTTTTGACCTCCGCCCCGCCGCCATTATCCGCGACCTTGACTTGCGCCGCCCCATCTACCGCCAGCTCGCCGCCTACGGCCACATGGGGCGGGAAGATTTGAACGTCCCTTGGGAGCAAACCGACCGCGTGGACGCGCTGAAAAACGCGCTGTCCTGAACGGCGCAACGCGCCGCTAACCCTGCAACGACATCCCGTCGCCGTCGAATCGGCGGCGGGATGTTTTCCGCGCCCCCTCTTGACAGGGCGGAGGCTTTATGCTATCATCTATTTAGAAAAACTTCTAAATAGATTGGAAGGTGGCGGCGCCATGGGCTTTGGCGAAACCTTCAAAGCGCTGTCGAACCCGGCGCGGCGGGAAATCCTGACGCTCCTAAAGGGCGGCAAACTTTCGGCGGGCGAAATCGCGGCGCGTTTCCCGCTGACCGGAGCCACGGTTTCCCACCATTTGGGCGTCTTGAAACAGGCGGGGCTTGTGTTCGAGACGCGGGAAAAAAACTACGTCTACTACCAGTTGAACGCCTCCGTATTGGAAGAAGTCCTGCTGTGGGTTGCGGACTTGAAAGGAGAGAATCCGAATGAAAAGCTATAAGCGCCTGATTTTCGTCACGTCGCTGTGCGTCCTGTCGCCCGTATGCGCGGGGCTTGCGCTGTGGGGGCGCCTCCCCGAACGCGTCCCCACGCACTTTAATTTTCAAGGCGCCGCGGACGGCTGGAGCGGCAAGCCCTTCGCCGTGTTCGGACTGCCCCTCTTCCTGCTCGCCGTACACCTCGCCTGCGCCTTCGCCGTCCTGCACGACCCTAAACGCGCCAACGTGCACGGGAAAATCCTCTCCCTGACATTGTGGATTTCTCCGGCGGTCTCTCTGTTCGTCGCCTCCATGGTTTATCCGAACGCGTTGGGCGTCCCCGTGGACGTGACGTTTTTCGCCATGCTCCTGACCGGGATTCTGTTCGCCGTCGTAGGCAACTACCTGCCCAAATGCCGGCA
Source organism: Oscillibacter sp. (assembly GCA_017527365.1). Taxonomy (GTDB): domain Bacteria; phylum Bacillota; class Clostridia; order Oscillospirales; family Oscillospiraceae; genus Oscillibacter. Next base: position 7,075 of record JAFXQD010000081.1, on the reverse strand, counting down.
GAATTACACGGTAGGAATCAAGCTCCCGTGGACGCTCGCCGACGAGGACAACTGGAACCGCACGCACCGCATGGCGGGGGCGTTATGGGTTGCGGGCGGCGTCGCCCTGATTGTCTGCGCGTTCGCGCAAATTGCCCCCATGTGGGCGTTTATAGGCGTCGTGACGCTCGCGGGCGCCGCCCCGGTCGCCTACTCCGCGCTCCTGTACGTCCGCAAAGGCGCTGCCGACGCCTGACGGCGTTGTCGACGCGGCGAAACCGTTAAGAAACTGCCCAAGGCGTATCTGGGGCGCGCCGCCGAAAGTATCCGCCCAATCCCGCGAAAAGATATTGATTTTTCCGGAAAGTTTCGCTATAATAGGTTCGCTTTCCCGGAAAGGGATTCCCGCCGACGTATCGGGCGAAACGGAAAGGGAGGAATGAATATGGGCAAAAAATACTGCTACCTGTTCACGGAGGGCAACGCAGACATGCGCAAGCTCCTCGGCGGCAAGGGCGCGAACCTCGCGGAGATGACCAACATCGGTATGCCCGTCCCGCAGGGCTTCACCATCACCACCGAAGCCTGCACGCAATACTATGAGGACGGGCGGCGCATTAACGAAGCCATTACCGCCGAAATCATGGAGTATGTCGGCAAAATGGAGGAAATCACGGGCAAGCAGTTCGGCGACTTGGAAAACCCCCTGCTGGTCTCCGTGCGTTCCGGCGCCCGCGCCTCCATGCCCGGCATGATGGACACCATTCTGAATCTGGGCCTCAACGAACAGGTAGTGGAAGTGCTGGCGCGGAAGTCCGGCAACCCCCGCTGGGCTTGGGACTGCTACCGCCGCTTCATCCAGATGTACTCCGATGTCGTCATGGAAGTGGGCAAGAAGTATTTTGAACAGCTTATCGACGAGATGAAGGAGAAGAAGGGCGTCAAGCAGGACGTGGAGCTCACCGCCGACGACCTCAAAGAGCTTGCCATGCAGTTCAAGGCGGAGTACAAGTCCAAAATCGGCGAGGACTTCCCGTCCGACCCGAAAGAGCAGTTGATGGGCGCCGTCCGCGCCGTGTTCCGCTCTTGGGACAACCCCCGCGCCAACGTCTACCGCATGGACAACGACATCCCCTACTCTTGGGGCACCGCCGTCAACTTGCAGTCCATGGCGTTCGGCAACATGGGCGACGACTGCGGCACGGGCGTCGCGTTCACGCGCAACCCCGCCACCGGAGAGAAGAAGCTGTTCGGCGAGTTCCTGACCAACGCGCAGGGCGAGGACGTGGTCGCCGGCGTGCGCACCCCCATGCCCATCAGCGAAATGGAGCAGAAGTTCCCGGAGGCGTTCGCGCAGTTCAAGGACGTTTGCGACCGCCTCGAAAAGCACTACCGCGACATGCAGGACATGGAGTTCACGGTAGAGCACGGCAAGCTGTATATGCTCCAGACGCGCAACGGCAAGCGGACGCCCGCCGCCGCGCTCAAAATCGCCTGCGACCTCGTGGACGAAGGCATGATTGACCGCCGGAAGGCCGTCACGATGATTGAGCCGCGTTCCCTTGACGCGTTGCTCCACCCGCAGTTCGACCCCGAAACGCTCAAGAAGGTACAGCCCGTCGCCAAGGCGCTGGGCGCGTCTCCGGGAGCCGCCAGCGGCAAAATCGTGTTCTCCGCCGAGGACGCCAAAGCATGGGCGGGGCGGGGCGAACAGGTCGTGCTTGTCCGTCTGGAAACCTCCCCGGAGGACATCGAAGGCATGAAGTCCGCCGAGGGCGTGCTGACCGTGCGCGGCGGCATGACCTCTCACGCGGCTGTCGTGGCTCGCGGCATGGGGCGTTGCTGTGTGTCCGGTTGCGGCGCGATTGCTATGGACGAGGCCAACAAGCAGTTTACGCTCGCCGGAAAGACCTATCACGAGGGCGACTGGATTTCCCTTGACGGCTCCACGGGCAATATCTACGACGGCGCGATTCCGACCGTTGACGCCGAAATCGGCGGCGAGTTCGGGCGTGTCATGGCGTGGGCGGACAGCTTCCGCCGCCTGAGAGTCCGCGCCAACGCCGACAACCCCCACGACGCCGCGCAAGCCCGCAAGTTCGGCGCGGAGGGCGTCGGCCTCTGCCGCACCGAGCATATGTTCTTCGGCGGCGAGCGCATTACCGCTATGCGCGAGATGATTTGCTCCAACTCCAAGGAGGAGCGCGAAAAGGCCTTGGCGAAACTCGAACCCATGCAACAGAGCGACTTCGAGGGCATTTACGAGGCCATGGAAGACCACGCCGTGACGATTCGCTTCCTTGACCCGCCCCTGCACGAGTTCGTCCCCACCGACGAGGCGGAGATTGAGTTCATGGCGAAAGACATGGGCAAGAGCGTCGAGGACATCAAAGCCGTTATCGCGTCCCTGCACGAGTTCAACCCCATGATGGGGCACCGCGGCTGCCGTCTGGCGATTACCTATCCGGAAATCGCCGTCATGCAGACCCGCGCCGTCATTAAGGCGGCTCTCGCCGTCCACGAGCGCCACCCCGCTTGGAGCATGGTTCCCGAAATTATGATTCCGCTTGTCGGCGACGTGAAGGAGTTTAAGTACGTCAAGGGCATCGTCTGCGAGACGGCGGACAAGCTCATCGCGGACGCCAACTCCGATTTGACCTACCGCGTGGGCACCATGATTGAGATTCCCCGCGCCGCCCTCACCGCCGACCAGATTGCCAAGGAAGCCGACTTCTTCTCCTTCGGCACCAACGACCTGACGCAAATGACGCTGGGCTTCTCCCGCGACGACGCCGCTAAGTTCCTGCCGTCCTACTACGAGAAGAAAATCTACGAGTTCGACCCGTTCGCCCGCCTTGACCAGACCGGCGTCGGCAAGCTTGTGGAAATGGCCTCCCGCCTCGGACGCGACGCCAACCCGCAGATTCACATGGGCGTGTGCGGCGAGCACGGCGGCGACCCGTCCTCTATCGAGTTCTGCCACCGCGCCAATCTGGACTACGTGTCCTGCTCCCCGTTCCGCGTGCCGATTGCGCGTCTTGCCGCCGCGCAGGCCGCCATCGCGCACCTGAGAAAGTAATTCCTTTTAGCGCGTCCCCCTGATATTGCGGGCGCGGGGTTTCGCAAGGAGCTTCCGCGCCCGTTTGTAACATATTTTTAACGCAAGGGGGCTTTCCATACGGCGCGTTTGCGCCGATATTAAGATGAGAGGGAAACCGTGGCGGCGGCATGGCGGGCGGGCGGAACCGTGCGGCGTGGAATCCGCAGGAGAAAAAGTGAAGGAACATCCGTTTTCCAAGGCGGAGAGCGTTTCGCCCGGCGGACGGCGGCAAAGAGAGCGTCCCGTCCGAAAACAAGGAGGTAGATACCCGTGAAAAAGAAACTTTGCGGCTCGCTGTTATTGCTGGCGATGCTGTTAGGATTGCTGAACCTTCCCGCGTGGGCCGAGGAAACAGGCTCGACAAGCGTTTTGGCCAGCGGAAAGTGCGGCTTTAGCGAAACGGACGAGCCTACGAACGATGTCACGTGGACGCTGAGCAGGAGCGGCTTGCTGACCGTTCGCGGCTCCGGCGCGATGTACGACTACGCCAGCGCGGACAGCCTGCCTTGGTACGGCTATCGGAACCAAATCACAAGCGCGGAGATTCAGAGCGGCGTGACGACGGTCGGAAGCAACGCTTTCCGCACCTGCGAAAATTTGGCAAGCGTCAAGTTGCCCGCAGGATTGACCCGTATCGGCGACGTGGCTTTTTATCATTGCGACGCGCTCGCGGCGATTGCAATACCGGACAGCGTCACGACGATTGGCAAAAACGCGTTCGGCTATTGCGCCTTTGAAAAAGTGACGATTCCCAAAAGCGTCGTCGGCTCCGGCAACGTCGTCGGCATTGGAGAGGGCGCTTTTTTTAAGTGCTCCAAGCTGACAGAAATCACAGTGGACGCGGAAAATACGCGCTATTCTTCGGAAAACGGCGTGCTCTTCGACAAGGTTGAGAAAAAAGAGGATACCGACCCGGACAAATCCGAGCTTATCTGCTATCCGGCGGCAAAATCGGGCGCAAAATATGAAATTCCGGAAGGTATCAAAAAAATCGGCCCCTACGCATTCCACAGCGCCCTCAAGCCAGAGGAAGTCGTCGCCCCCGACGGCCTTGTGGAAATCGACAAATGGGCGTTCGCTTACAACTCCGTCCTGAAAAACCTCACCCTGCCCAACACTCTCGTTGCCGTCAGGGATTACGCGTTCTATGACTGCACGGGTCTGAGCGACGACAAAGGCAATGAGATTGAGGGCGCGACGGTTACTTTTAAGGGCAGCCGCCAGCAATGGTCGGCGCTGGAAATGAGCCCGAACGGAAACAACCGTTTGACGAACGCCAAGATAATATTCGAGGATATGAAGCAGGATAACGTAGTAGCCAGCGGCGAATGCGGCGCGTATGGAAGCAACGCCTCTTGGTCGCTGAAGAAACTGGACGACAAGGGCGAGCAACACGAGCTGGTTATCAGCGGCTCCGGCGCCATGAGCGATTACAGAAGCGAGGCGAGCGTGCCTTGGACGCATTACGAAAGCGCCGAGGAGGGCGCGGAGCCGCAAGACCTGCGCGAAAAAATTACCTCCGTTAGAATTGAGGGCAACCTTACTAATATCGGCTCCTACGCCTTTTATAACTGCGACAACCTGACGACGCTTACGGCGGAAACGCTTTCCCAACTGAAAACGATAGGGGCTTACGCGTTCTCCGACTGCGAAAAACTCGCCAATATGAATTTGTCCCAAACGCCGCTTGTTTCCATCGGCGATTACGCCTTTAGCGACAACGCCGCGCTGGAAGCCGTCGAACTCCCGGAAACGCTGGAAACCATCGGAAAACGCGCTTTCATGCGTTCCGGGCTGACATCCGTTACTGTTCCCGCCTCCGTCTCGGAAATCGGCGACTGGGCGTTCCGCTGGTGCGACAAACTGGCCTCCTTCACAATGGAAGAGCCGGAAGAGGACGCGGACATCCGCCCCGACGCCTCAATCGGCGCCTACGCCCTCGCCGACTGCGCCGCGCTGGGACGCGTGTCCTTCTCGGAAAATCTCATGTCGCTTGGGGATTACGCGCTGTCGAACTGCCCCAAACTGACGGGCGCTGACATTCCTTCCGGCGTGTCGGGAATCGGTTCCTGCGCCTTCTACAACTGCCCCGCTATGACCGGCGTCAACGTGGACGAAGCGAATCAGTCCTATTGCTCCGTGAACGGTATGCTGTTGAACAAGGAGCAGACCTGCATTTTCTACTATCCCATGGGGCGAACAAGCGACGCCTGCGCCATCTCCGAACTCGTGACCAGCGTCACGCCCTTTGCCTTTTACGGCGCGACAAAGTTGACGGACGTTTATTACGGAGGCTCCCAAAGCCAATGGGACAAAGTTGTCAAGCCCAACCTCGTCGATACCTATAACGACCCCCTGCTAAACGCAACCGTTCACGCGGAGGGGCCGGACCCCGCCGATTTTTCCAACGCGACCACCATTGATTCTTTCACGGTGGAAGAGACGGAGGAAGGCCGGACGGCGCTTGTAAGCGTCCATTGCGGGGAGAACGCGCTCGGCGCGGAGGCTCTGTGCGCGACGTATGACAAGGACGGCCGTTTCTTAGGAATCGAAAGCAAGGAACTGTTGCCGGGGACGGACGAGGAAATTTCCTTTGCGCTCCCCGCCAAGGCCGATTCGTTGCGCCTGTTCGTGCTCGACGGCAACAAATCGCCCTGCTGTCCCTCTGAGAAATGGCCCGAAAGCGACGCCGCCTGAATACGATACAATCTAAAAATCGGCCTGTCTTTCAGGGACAGGCCGTTTTTAGATTCAGTAAAACCCCAGACGCAGAAAAAGGAGGCTCCATAGAAACATTGTCAGAGAGCAAAACAGGCTCGTCATGACGACAATGTCCCCGGCGAGGTCGGCGTCTCCGCCCATCTGTTGCGCCATCGTGAAGGAGTTCCCGGCGGCGGAGGACGCGAACAGCGCCATGAGCGTGACAAACTCAATCCCCCGGAAGCCCAGAAGCGCGGCTATCGCCAGCATAACGCCCGGAACAATTACCAAGCATCCCGCGCAGACAGCCAGCAGTTCCCGGAAATGGCTCCGCATGTTCCCGAAGCGGAAGAACGCGCCCAGCAGAAAGAGCAACAACGGGCTTGCCGCCTGTCCCATCTGCCTGACGGCCAACGCGACAGGCTCCGGAAGGGAAATCCCCGCAAACAGGAACACCGCCCCCGCCACGCTTCCCAGCAAAAGCGGATTTTGCGCAATATTGAGCAACAGACGCTTTTTATCGGGCGTTGCGCCGTTGTACGTTTCCAGCGTCACGACCGCGAGGACGTTGAACAGCGGCACAATGGCGGCGGCGCATACCGAGATACAGCCCAAGTCGCCGCCCCCAGTCAGCCCTTCCGCGAACGACAAGCCGATAATCAGGAAGTTGGAGCGGTACAGCCCCTGAATGACCACGCCCCGGCGGTCGCGGCGCTTGACGAAGAGCGCGGCGTAAAGCCAGCTCAGGGCGTACACGGACAGCACGCCCAAAACGGAAAACGCCAGCAGTCCGGGGCGGACGGCGGAGGAAACGTCGGAATGGTAGACGTTGTAGAAGCACATGACGGGCATAAACGCCCGGTACGCCATTTTATTCATGCGCGGGATGTCGGCTTCCCGAACCCATCCGGCGCGTTTGGACGCGTAGCCCGCCATGATAATCAGGAACGCGGGCAGAACCGCCCGCAGGCAGAGCGCAAAACTGTTCATCTGTTCGCCTTCTTCCGTGAAATTCCGGCTCAATTCAAACAGCGCGTGAAAAGACTATCGCGTTTCAGGCGCCGGAACGTATCGGAAGATTCCGCAGGCCGGATTTACTCATTGATAGCTTTTAGTTCGGAATTATAGTCAATCAGTCCGTTTCCCTCTAAAATAGTTCTTTGTATGGCGCCGTTGACGGATTCGCGCCAGCGAATGATTCGCCCAATCTGTTGTTCCGCCGCGTCCAATTCTTCTCCGATTCGATTCATAGCTTTTTTAAGCGTCGAATTTTGCAGAAGGGGAGACGCGTTTTCC
>JAFXQD010000080.1 GCA_017527365.1 Oscillibacter sp. | reverse complement strand
TCACGATTGACGAGCGGCGCACGTGCTTCTGGAGCCGTAGCAGACAGGAGCTATGGCGCAAGGGCGAAACGTCCGGGAACGTTCAGCGCGTCGTGTCGATTACGGCGGACTGCGACGGCGACGCGCTGGTTGTGGAAGTCGTGAAGGACGGCCCCGCCTGTCACACGGGCGCGGAGAGCTGTTTCTTCAATACGCTTTACCTGTCGGACGAGCTGAAGCAGTTCAGCTATGAGGGGCTTTACAAGCTCATTCAGGGGCGCAAAACGTCTCCGAAAGAGGGCAGTTACACCACGTACCTGTTTGAAAAGGGGCTGGACAAGATTCTAAAGAAAGTCGGCGAGGAGTGCGCGGAGGTCATCATAGCGGGGCGCAAGGAGGACAGGGAGGAGACCGTGTACGAAATCGCGGACTTGCTCTACCACACGTTCGTTTTGATGGTGCAAAGCGGAATCACGATAGAGGACGTGACGCGGGAGCTTGAAAAGCGGCATGTCATCGACCGCAAGGTGAAACAGGAGCGTATGCAATGAAGCCGACGCCTTATCAATGCTCCGCACACACGCACACGACGCTGTGCGACGGCGGCGGGACGCCGGAGGAAATGGCGGCGGCGGCGTATGCGGCGGGCGTCAAATACTACGGCTTTTCGGGGCACGCCCATGTCCCGATTCCCCGCGAACAGGATTTTGTGTTGCCCGCCGATATGTCGGCGTACCGGGAGGCGGTTCTTTCGTTGCGGGAGGAATACGCCGGACGGATGGAAATCCTTTTAGGGATAGAGCTTGACAACCTGTCGGACGTGGCGCCGGACGGGTTCGACTACTGGATTGGGAGCGTCCACGACTTCCAAGCCCCGGACGGCGAATTTTACGCCGTGGACTATTCCCCGGAGGAATGGGTACGTTGCCGGGACTGCCTTTTCGGCGGCGACGAAATGCGGATGGCGGAAGGCTATTACAGCGAGGTTGCGAAAATGGCGGCGCGGAAGCCCCCGATTCTGGGGCACATCGACCTTGTGACGAAGTACAACGAGCGCGGCGCGTTCATAGACGAAACGTCGCCGCGCTACCGCCGCGCCGCGCTGGGCGCTTTGCGCGCCCTTGACCCGTCCGCGACGCTCTTGGAAATCAACACGGGGGCGATGTCGCGCCGCTGGCGCACGTCGCCCTACCCCGCGCCCTTCCTGCTGGAAGAGTGGCGGCGCATGGGCGGACGAATCATCGTCACGGCGGACGCGCACAGCCCGGAGGCGGTTCTATACGGCTACGGCGAGGCAATCGCGGCGGCGTTGGCGGCTGGATACCGCGAAAGCGTCGTCTTGACGCGGAACGGCGTCAGGGAATGCCCTTTGCAATGACATATATTATTAAAGGTGGGGCGGAATGTATCGGACGGTAATTTTTGACTTGGACGGCACTTTGCTGGACACAATCGCAGATTTGGCGGCGGCGGGGAACCATGTCTGCCGGGAATGCGGCTGGGCGGAGCGCACGACGGAAGAATTTAAAAGTATGGTGGGGCACGGTATGCTGAACCTTGTTTCGCAGTTCTCCCCGCCGGACGCCCAAAGCCCGGAACGCTTGGCGGAAACCTTGCGGCGATTCAACGCATATTACAGGGCGCACAGCATGGACTTGACGCGCCCGTTTCCGGGCATTCCGGAAATGCTGTCGCGCCTGAAAGCCGACGGCGTGCAAATGGCTGTCTATTCCAACAAGCCAGACGAGTTTACAACGGCGTTAATGGAGCGGTTTTATCCGGGAATCTTCGCTTGGGTGCAGGGCAAGAAAGAGGGAATCCCCGTCAAGCCCGACCCGACCGGGCTTCGCGGAATCCTCGCGGCGCTGGGCGCGGACGCCGCGAAAACGCTGTACGTCGGCGACAGCGCCACCGACATCCGCACGGGGCACAACGCCGGGCTGACGGTCTGCGCCGTGACTTGGGGCTACCGCCCGCGCCCTTCCTTGGAGGCCGCCGCCCCGGAAATCATGGCGGACAGCGCGGCGGAACTGGAAAACGCCGTTCGTCGGAACGGAGAACCGGAAACTGTTTCCAATTCCTGAACGGAGCCTCCGCGTTTCGCGGAGGCTCTTAATTTGTGGAAATCGGCGGTTTTGCGCGGCAATTTCCGGGATTTTCCCGCCTTTCCTGATATGGGAGTAATTGGTAAAAATTTCCTGTTACAGAATCCTTAAAAAATCCGGAATCCCATGAAAAATCTGTGCAACCCCTTGATTTTTCCCGAATGGCAGATTATAATAAGGCAACTCGTACAGGATTGCGCTTCCCGGCGAATTTTCGGGCGGGCAGACCTGCGCGGGGCCAGCGGCAGATTACGTGGCGCACATCCCGCGAAAGCCGGATTTCATGCGTCCGGACCTTCGGCACGGTATCTGTCGGAATTTCGGCAAATCTTCATAAAAGGAGGAAGTCTGCATGAAAAACAGAATTGCTTCGCTGTTTCTGGTTTTTGCGATGCTGATGTCGCTGTGCGTAAGCGCAGGGGCGAGAGACAACAGAATCACAGTCCAGAGCGGCGGGGCAGAGCGCTTTACGGATGTCCCCACATCGCACTGGGCCTACGGCTACATCAACAAGGTAGTAGGCTCCGGACTCTTCAACGGCAGAACCCCCACGACTTTTGAGCCGTCCAGCGCTATGACGCGCTCTCAGTTCGTGATGGTGATGGCCCGTATGGAGGGGTACGGAAGTTTGGAAGGCGTGGAAACCGTCACCCAATTCCCGGATGTCACCCCCACCAGACGGGCGGCGGGCCCCATTAAATGGGCCGCCGACGAGGGAATCGTCCAAGGCTTTGGAGACGGCACCTTCAAGCCTGATTCCCCCATTACCAGAGGCCAGTTCGCCGCCCTGATTCACCGCTATATCGTTGCCAAGCGTTATGTGAATCTGAACGTGCTGGACCCCCAACCCGCGCAGTTTACGGACGCCGCCTCTGTCTCAACGGCGTTCACGGCTGACGTTGAGTACGCCCGCGTGCACGGACTGCTGACCGGCTACAGCGACGGCACGGTGCGGGCAAGCAATCCCATTACCCGTGCGGCTATCGCCGCGATTTTAGCCCGTTTCCTTGACCTCGTGACCGAGAGCGGTTACACGCCGTTCCTTGACGGTCCGAGCGGCCAAAGCGTTACCAGCGGCGATACGCCCGCGCCCGTTGACGTGCCGACCAGTTACGACGGAATCACCATCAAGGTGAGCGGCGACACGCACGGCGCGAAGCCGACGGTCAGCGCGACGCGCAACGGCGTGACCGTCGCGGCGGACGACCTGAAAGAGGGCGACCGCGTGACGATTACGTACAAGCCGGACGACGGCTATACGGCGACCGTCCGCGTCAGGGACGCCAACAAGAGAAGCGTTTCCGTCAACAGAATCGACGCGAACTCCTCTTGGTTCTATATGCCCAAAGCAATCCCCGCAACCGTCACGGTGACTTACTCTAAAGAGTCCTCCAGCGGCGGAGGAGGCGGCGGCAGTAGCAGCGGCGGCAGCGGATACGTGCCCCCGACCTACTACTACCTGAACGCCACGGCGAACGTGACGAACGCGGGCGGCGTCGTGTACCTGAGCGACACGCTCCCGACCGTTACGACCAATCTTGACGGATTGACGGCTACCGCCACCAAGAGCTTCCTGAGCGTCAGCCCCAACGTGACCGGGTATGTGTGGGTGGTGCTGGACGACGGGCGCGACGTGGATACCGTTACCGTCACTACCAGCGGCTCGACGCAGGCCCAGCATACCGCCCCGACGCCCGCGACGGACGCTAACGGCGGCGCCGTGACCGTGAACGGCAAGAAGGTAGTCTATTTCAGTATCACTGGCACGGGTCTGACGACGAATCCGGACACCGTCACCATCACCATTACGCTTAAGAACGCCGCCGACCAGAGCAAGATTAACTGGACGGTCAGCGCTCAAGGCGACGGCGCTTACTTCCGGCTGTCCAACGCCGCCACGGTTCCCACGGAAGCCGTGACCGCCGAAACGGCGCTTCCGACCTTGAACTGGACGGACGTGGGCGCGCAATCCGCCAGCGTGTACTTGGCGGTTTCCCCGCAACCGGGCTACAAGTTCGGCAACGGCCTCCCGGAAATCTATAACGACAGCAACGCTACCATCACGCTTGTGTCTCCCGCCACTCCCGCCGAGGGCGACGCGCTCAGAGTTTACAGAATTACGAAGAGCGGCTTGACAACGGGAACTACCACCACGACGGTTGTCGTCTCCATGGCTCCCACGCAGGGCGTCGAGCATACGTGGAGCGTGGGCGTGGTCACGAAGCTGTACGAGAACAACGCTGTCCGCGACTTGAGAGATACGGATACCGAAGTTCCCAGAGCTTCCGCCGAGTCCCCGGCCACCATGGGCAACACCGTTACGATTAAAGTCCCGCAAACGACCGGATACGGCGTGGGCTATCGCGTCTACGGCACGGTGAAAGTGACGGGTGCTTCCGGTAAGGTTGTGAACGTCAAGGCTCCTGCGGATTTGTCCGCTTCCCTGCTCGAATACACCTTCACAATGCCCGACGAACCCGTGACGGCGGAAGTGGTTTACGAGCTGATTCCAGACAACAGCCTCAGCTACAGCGTGAAAGTCACGTTCAACGGCAAGGGCAATCTGGCGCTGAACATCGCCGGACAGAGCTACTCGCTCCCCGACAGCCAGTACCAGACCTCCGCCGACGTATACACGATTCCCGTTAAGGTCAAGGGCGCCGACGGCGCGCTCCGCGACATGACGCAGTCTGAATACGTCAAGGCGTATCCCAACCGCACCGACTGGGCGCTGCCCGTCTACGTGTCCGGAACCCCGGTCGCGGCGGACGGCTTCAAGTATGACAACAAGCTGACCGGAGCGGAAGTCTACGTGCCCGTACTGAACCCGACGACGAACGAATACCCGCCTGTGCCCAACAGCTACTACAAGCTGAACGCGGGCGCGGAGCTGGCAATCAGCGTTACGTTCGACCCCGTCAAGTTGTTTGGTTACAACCTGACCATCATCGGCAAGGGAACGGTGTCGGGCTCCTTTAACGGAACTCCGTTTACTTGGACGAACAACGACGAGATTCCGCAGACCTTCACAAGCGGCAGTGTCGTCGCCGATTTCGGACAAGTCGTCGTTACGGCTCCCACGGGCTTTGACGCGAGCACGTTCGTTGCCGACGCCCTTAGAGTCTCCGGCAACGCCTCCCCCGCCAACGCGAACTATGGCGACACGATTACCATTAGCGAGGGCATGGTTGACCTCGTGGTGAACATCCACGAGAGAGAGCGCACCGCAGTTCCGTTCACCGTGACGGTCGGCGCAAACGGCAGTGTGGAAGTGAAGTCCGAAAACGGCAGTCTCCTGCCCGGCTCGCAAGCCTCCGGCGTCGCCGAAGCCAAGACCAAGCTCGACAATAACACGGGCGTTCTGACCTCTAACCCGGTTTTGACGAGCAACAGCGGGACGCAGACCTATTACGCTTACAGCGGCTCCATCATCACGCTGGTTCCGACGCCGAACACGAACTATAAGACTTACTCCGTCAAGGTGACGAAGGGCAACGAGGCGCTTTCCGACGTGCTGTCCGCCGCCGGGTTCTCCTTCAAGCTGACGGATTCCTCCGCCGCGGATGTCAAGTTTGGACAACTGAACGCCGCCAACGCTTACAGCGTTTTGGCGCAGGCTCCTTACAGCGGCGCGGTGAGCGCGACGAGCGTTGACCTGCACACCCAGAGCACGACGATTGCCACGACTTCCACGATTAAGAGCATCCTTTACTCGTTGAACAACGGGCAGTTGATGGGAACCACGACCGACAAGAATTATATTACCAACGGCCTGCACTCCACGCCCGGCTATATCAACAGGACGCTGGAATACTACCTGAACACGGCGCGGAACAAGGACGGCGAGCTTGGCAAAGATGTCCTGCAACGGATGGTAGTTGAAAACGTTCAGTCGAACATCTCCAACAACCTCTCGGCGATTATCGAAGCCCAGAAAGAGTCGTTGATTAGCGGCGAAACCAGAGCAAATCTGAACGCGCAGTTGTCAACGTCCCTGAAATCCGTCAACGCCGCGCAAAACAACGTGGCGGTCACCGGGGAAGCGAAGTCCAGCCTCATCAAGACTATCCTCTCCAACGACACGAGCGGCTTGGGGCTCCAAGGAATGTTCGACCGCAACGAAATCACGGAGAACGACTTTACCATCACAGTCAACGTGAAGCCGATTCTCTCCGCCGACGACGAACAGTCGACCGAAGCCGCCGGAAAGAGCGTCCAGAAACAGCTTGAGACGTTCATTATGGATTACCTGCGCAACCTCAAGCTCAGGGAGCCCTACAACGTCCCGACAGCCAACGTCACCGTTACCGTTCCCTCCCGGATTCCCGCCGAAATCACCGTTGCCGCCAGCGCAAACTTTGGCGCCAACCAGAACCTCTGGCCGCAACTGGACAACAGCGTGAAGTTCGCCTCTTACCTCGACCAGCTCAACGTCTGGGCGACGGTCGAACTGAGCAGCGCCACGCTGACGACGGGCGGAAACACCGTGACGCTGCCCGTTCCCGCCACCTCCAACCTGTACTCTATCACGAAGTTCGGCTCCGCAGGCGACACCGTGAAGAACGCGATTTCCGGCAGGCTCGCCGACGTGGACAACAGCATTTCCTCCACGTGGATGAGCACGCTCCAGAGCATGATGGGCGCCTCCGGAATGATGCAGGTTGACATGGGCAAGGTTCTTACGCAGAATATGCTCGACCAGATTGTCGATAGCCTCCTGACGGACGCTATCAACACGCTGGTGTCGAAGATGGAGAGCATTAACCGCAACGGCGACGCTCCCGCCACCAGAGCCGCGTTTATGAACCTCTACCGCGACTTTGTAGTGTTTGACGGCTCCGCGCCCGAACGCCTCCTCTCCCTCAAGACCAAGGGCGCCGAAGATTCTTACGTTGTCGTCGGCAAAGCGCAAGACAAGAACCTTGTCCTGACGCTGGACTTTGAGCAAATCCTCAGAGACGGCGGCTACGCCTCCGGCGCGACGAAGAATCCCGACGAAACGCCTTACGAAAAACTGGTTGACCTGCTGGTCGCTTTCCGCGACGGCATCGCCACGGACATTCGTTTGAAGTCCGAGGAGTTGAGCCGGACGGCGGGCGGTCAAAACAAGCAGGCGCAGACCGCGCAGAGCGTGTTCGCCGATTTGATTGAAAGCCAGATTAAGAACCGCAGAGGTTCCCTGACCGGAGTCAAGTGGGGCACGCAACTGACGAACCTGTCCTCCGAGTCCAGAAAGACCGAGCGCAAGGAACTTGCGAACCTGCTCGCGGAGCTCATCATGACCCCGCTGGACGATTCGCAGACCATGCAGAAGGCTTGGCAGAACTTTGAGGACAAGGGCTATCAGTCCGTGCAGTTCAGCATCAACCTCGACGGCAGGACACGCGGAAGCGTTTCCCCGGCGATTGAGTCCTTGAACGGGACGCTGGGTCGCACGGATACTCTTGGAAAGGCGCTCCAGAACATCAACGTCGGTCTGAACGTCAAGCAGGAAATTCAGGCTCCTTAACCCTGCCCGCCTATTACGCGCATTCGCGCCGACGGCGGGAAGCCCCGAACAATCGGCTGACGGCTGAAAGCGCGGATTCATGAAGCGCGGGAGACCGCCGCTCCCGCCCGCATGGGCGGGGCGGCGGCTTCCGTTTACAG
>JAFXQD010000079.1 GCA_017527365.1 Oscillibacter sp. | reverse complement strand
TCCGAAGAGAATGGAGGAGCCTGAATTTACGGACGACGCGCTTTCCAAGATGTGGATATTCGTCCGCTCGTCCATTGTGCGGGACGATAAAACCTACCGCGTCAAGAGCGCCAAGAAGCGCTACGCGGCGTTCTGCCGCTATTCCAAGGAGCGCGGCTACGACCCGCCGATTTCCATGGAAACATGGAAAAGCCTTGGCGAGCCGAACTACTCCGAGTTCGCCAAGGCGAACGAAGAGAGGTTGCATACACTTGCAATGCAAAGCAATGCAACGCAGAGCAACGCACTGCAATGTATGCCAACTGCATACTCACCTCCAACTTCAACGTCACTTTCAACAACAACAGCAATTCCAGCTTCATCTTCAGAGTCAGGGAGGGCGCAAGCGGGCGGCGCGGCGGCGCGTCCGGCGGCGGCGTTCGACCCTCTCCCGCCCTCTCTGGACGGCGCCTTGACGAAATGGGTTATGCACTGGGAGCAGACGAAGCGGCAAACGTTCCCGCAATCGTCAAGAAACGTCCTGCGGGCGGAGTTCCGGACTTACGCGGAAGAGTACGGCGCGGAAGCCGTCGTGAAGCTGATAGACACGGCGGTGTCCAACGCGTGGAAGACCGTCCCGTGGGACAGGCTGGAACGTTGGCGGCAAGAGGCGCCGCCCGCAAAAAAGGGCGCGGGCAGGCCGAGCGAAGCGGGGAAGTACGCGCAGGAGCTTGCCGAGAGGCGGCGTAAGAAGCAATGAGGGCGAGTCCGGCGGGAGTTTTCCGCCGGGCTTTTCATATTTTGTGGAAAACTTGCGGAAAACGTGGTATAATCGTGGAAAAAGCGCGGGGAGGCGGCGCAATGGCGGAATGGAAGAACCGAAAAGCGTTGCGGCGGCGCGTCCGGGAGGTTATCCGGGCGTACCCGTCCATGGGGGCGGCGGACGCGCCCGAACGCCGCGCCGAATACAAGGCCGTGCGGGACGCGCTCCGCGCCGCCGAACGCCTGCCCGACGGTTATTGGCGCGTCCGCCTTGTCCGTCTCGCGCTGATGGGCGACAGGCGCACGATTGACGGCGCCGCGTTGGAGTGCCACGTATCGCCGCGAACCGCCCGCAACTGGAACGGCGCGTTCATTCTCGCCGTCGCCAAAAACCTGAACTGGATTTAGGCTTTCCCCCGTTCCCGCCCGGAACGGGGATTCTTTTTTTGTCAAGAGGAATCCGAAAAGTTTGCCGTTTTGGGGAAGGGAAAAGCGCTATGATAGGGGCGGAAGGGCGCCGGGGACGCTTTGCGCGGGGGCGGATGTCCCCGAAAGGCGCGTTCCCGTCCGCCCGACGTTCCGGGACGTTCCGAAAAGGAACGGGAACGCCCCTTCCGGGATTTTCGGCGGGTACAATCCGGGGCGGTTCGGGCGCGGAAAGGAGCGGTTATGCCAAGGAAAAGGACGGCGGACGTAAAAGAAATCCTGCGCAAGAGGCTGGAAGAGCCGGAGACGGCGAAAGAAGTCGCGGCGGCTCTGCTCTCGTTCCTCAACGCGCCCGACAAGGCGAAAGCGGCGGACGTGATGAAACTGCTGGACTTCGCCGCCGAGGGGAAGTCCGCCGCGCAGGAGGCCGCGATACCCGACCCTGCGGAGGACTTTTCCGGGTACACGGACGCGGAGCTTTGGGACTGGCTCAAGCGTCTGGAGGGGGGAAACGCCCGTGCGCCGTGAAGCCGCGAACCGCATCCGCGCCGCGCTGATACGCCGCGAACTCGCCCGCCGCGATTACGGCGCGTACCTTCGACTTGTCCACGGCGCCGCGTGGATTCCGACGCGCTTTTCCGCGTTCCTTGCCAAGGAGACTCAGGCGTTCGTGGAAGCCGACACGGGCAACGCCTACGACATCCTGATACTGGAGACGCCGCCCCAGCACGGCAAATCCATGACCGTCACGGAAGCCCTGCCGAGCTGGCTACTGATTAAGAATCCCGACACGCGCATTATTTTAGGCTCCTACAACGACGACAGCGCGGAGCGGTTCGCCCGGCGCAACCGGGAGAAGTTCGCCGTATGGGGGAAGGCTCTCGCGGGGTTGGAGCTGGGTTTGAACCGCGCCGCGCTCTTTGAAATCGCCGGGAGGCGCGGGCGGCTGTTGAGCGTCGGAATCCGGGCGGGCGTGACGGGCAACCCCGCCGACGTGATGATTATCGACGACCCCGTGAAGAACCGCGAGGAGGCGGACAGCCCCGCCTATCGGGAAAAGCTCTGGGGAGAGTGGGCGAACTCGTTCAAGTCGCGCCTGCAGGCCAAGGCGAAAGTCATTGTCATCATGACGCCGTGGCACGAGGACGACTTGGCGGCGCGGATTCTCCGCACGGAAACCAACGTCCGCCTGATACGCCTGCCCGTCGAGGCGGAGCCGACCGAAAGCGAGCCCGACCCGTTAGGCCGCAAGCCGGGGGAGGCGCTTTGCCCCGAACTGGGCAAGGGCGACAAATGGCTGGCGCAGTTCCGCGAGGCGTACCTGCGCGACCCGTCGGGCGGACAGCGGGCTTGGATGGCGCTCTACCAGTGCCGCCCCCGCGCCGAGGGCGGGAACATCGTCCTGCGCGGCTGGTGGCGGTATTACGACGCCGCGCCCGCGCT
>JAFXQD010000078.1 GCA_017527365.1 Oscillibacter sp. | reverse complement strand
GCGCAGGATGTCCAGAATTTCCGCCAGCCCCCTGTGCTCGTGGTGATGATGGTGTCCGTGCCCGCGGTCGTGGTCATGGTCGTGATGGTGTTCGTGTTCATGTTCATGGTCGTGGTCGTGATGGTGTTCGTGCTCATGGCCGCGTTCGTGCCCGTAAAGGTATTCCATATCATGGTCGCGGTTGTCCTCCGGGAGAATCACGTCAAAGTCGAGAACGTCCAGCCCCGCCTTTTTCACGCGCTTGATGTTCGTCGTGACGCCCTCTAACGGCAGGCTGTCGAGCATACGCCGCAAGGCCGCCTCGTCGGCGCCCAAGTCCAGCAACGCCGCCACCGTCATGTCGCCGCTAATGCCCGTCGCGCAGTCAAAATATAACGCTTTCATGATAGCCTCCTTTTGCGCCGGTTTCCAAGGTTGCCGCTTCTTAGCATATATACCATGCCTTCCCGCGTTTTTCAATCCTTTCCCCGGAAAAATTTCGCGCCGCAGTATGCGCAAAGTTTTCTTGGCAAGCCGAAAGGCAGACGCAAAACCCCCTCTGTCACTGCGTGACATCTCCCCCAAAGGGGGAGACACAGAGACGAAAAGCTCATAAAAAAGCGTCCCCCCTCCCCTTTGGGGAGGGGTTGCTTGCCAACGATTGCGCATATCCCGCTACAAAAAGATTGACAACGCCCGGAATTTGCGTTATGCTAAAGGCGCTTCACCGCGCAAAACGAAGGAGGAGGCTCACACATGAACAGCAACCGCAAGACCGTTATCGCCGGAAACTGGAAGATGAACAAGACCCCCAAGGAAGCCGAAGCGCTGTTGCGGGAAGTCCTGCCCGCCGCCGACGGCGCCGCCTGCGAGGTCGTCGTCTGCGTCCCTTACGTCGATTTGCCCGTAGCGTGCAACGTCGCCGGGGGGAGCAATGTCAAGGTCGGGGCGCAGAACGTCCACTTCAAGCCCAGCGGCGCCTACACCGGGGAAATCAGCGCCGCCATGCTCCAAGAGCTGGGCGTGTCCTACGTGGTCGTCGGCCACAGCGAACGCCGGGAGTATTTCGCCGAGACCGACGCCACCGTCGCCCTGAAAATCGCCGCCACCCTTGACGCCGGCATTACGCCCATTCTGTGCGTGGGCGAAAGCCTCGCCGAGCGCGAGCAGGGCATTATGGCCGAGCGCATCCGCACCCAGATTAAGATTGACCTCGCGGGCGTTGCCGCCGCCGACATGGGCAAGGTCGTTATCGCCTACGAGCCCATCTGGGCTATCGGCACGGGCAAAACCGCCACGTCCGAACAGGCGCAGGAAGTCTGCAAGCTCATCCGCGACACGCTCTGCGAGCTCTTCGGCGCGGACGCGGCGCAGGGCGTCTCCATCCTCTACGGCGGATCCATGAACGCCAAGAACGCCGCCGAACTCCTCGCCCAGCCCGACATTGACGGCGGGCTCATTGGCGGCGCGTCCTTGAAAGCCGAGGACTTCGGCAAGATTATCGCCGCCGCCAACTAATCCCCTTCGCAAAGAAAAGCCCTCCCCGGAAAGGGAGGGCTTCGCGTTTCAGCGGGGCGCCCGGCGCTTCTGCTTGAGCCAATCGAGAAGGCGCCCGGATTCCAGCACCGCCGCCGAGCGCACCCCGTCAAAGTCCACATACGGATTGTAAACGGCTTCCAGCCTGTCGTGGGCGGCTTTGGCGTCGCGCAGGGCGGCGGCGCCCTCCGCCCGCAGAGCCGCAACCATGCGCCCTTCCAGACGCGCCGCGCCCTTGTCGGCGACGGTTGCAAGCGCGTCGAGGCGCACCCGGCGGAACGCCGCCCCGCCGTACTCCATGCCGGGGCGCGACGTGACGAACCCCAGCCCCAGGCCCGGTATGAGCAGGTGTTCGATTTCCTCCGGGCTTTCGGGATTCATACAGCACAGCGTATCCCACCGCCGCGCCGCCGCCCCGCGCCGCAAGCCTTCCAACAGCGGCGCGGCGAAGCCGTAGGCGTCGCGGATTTCGTACACGCGGGGGCAGAGCGCCGAAACGCTGTCGAAACGCCATACATAGCCCTTGCAGGTCAGGGAGCCCAAGAAACGGCGCGTCGTCTTGCCGGACTGCGCCCCGGCGCGGCGCAATTCGCGGAAGGCGATTCCCTTGAAGCGGCGTTCGGCGCGTTCGCGGTCGAACGTTGCGCGGGACGCGGCTTGCAGTTCGAGAACCCGCGCCGCGTGCAGGGCGCGGTACGCCCGCGCATACGCCGCCTTGTAAGCCGCCGTGCGCGCCTTGACTTCCGCCGCGCACGCTTTCGCCGCGTACAGGTCGTAGAACCGCCCCAAGTCGAGATAGCGTTCCACCGCCGCCGGGTGGCGCGGCTCCAAGACGTGCGGGGACGTGCCGTCCGCCGCGCCGCACCGGATTTCCGGGAACATCACGCCGTCAAGGGAATCGGGGTCGCCGGAACAATGCAGGTATTCCACCTCCGCCCCGGCGCCCTCCATAACCTTGCCGAGTTCGCGCAGGAACGTGTTCTTCCCGACGCCCGGACCGCCCTTCAGGATGATGAAGTCAAGAGCGCCGTCGTCGAAGAGTTCGCCGAACAGGTTTTGAAATCCGGCGCCGCCGTTGGCGCCCGCGAAGAAATGCGTTGCCAGTGCCATAATGAAGCCTCCCGCCGCGAAAACGCCTCGTTTTGGGCGTTTTCCGTTTTCTCCCCCATGCTATGCGCCCCCCGCCCGCCGTGACTGCGATTTTTTCCGCCGCGCCCGGATTTATGCCAACTTCCCACAAAATCACAAGAACTTCCCACAACGGCGGGCTTGCAAATCCGCCGGAAACGCGTATAATAAAATTTTACAAAGCGTAGCGACAGCGGAAGACGGGAGAAGAGGGAGCCGCCATGACGATAGACAGCTACAGCGAGAAGTTCCATTACACGAAAGCCAAGCATTACACCGTCCTGAAATACCGGGGAATCCAGCCCATAGGGCTTTACCCAACCTGTTTCGGCGTGGAGCAGTGCGCGCCCGGCTTTTCGGTGGGGCCGAGGGTACGGGAAAATTATCATCTGCACGTGATTCTCTCCGGCAAGGGCTCCGTGCGCGTCCGGGGCAAGACTTACCAACTGCACGGAAGCCAGACGTTCTTAATCAAGCCCGACGAGGTTTCGTTCTACCAAGCCGACGAGCGCGACCCGTGGCATTATTGCTGGGTGTCGTTCAACGGCGCGTCGGCGAAAGACTACATGGACGCCGCCGGGTTCCCCGACGGCGTGTACGCCCGCGACTGCTACGTGGACGCCAACGAGTTCCTCATGCTGGCGTGGAAGCTGTTGGAGTGCGGCGAGAACACCTTACAACAGGAGTTGCGCCGCCTGAGCCTGACCTTGGAGTTTATCGCGCTGATGATTGATTCGGGCGTCCGGAGTTCGCAACCCCGCCGCCGCGACGATTCCCCCGACATTTACGTTGACCACGCCCTCGACGTAATCCGCCGCCAGTACGCCGACATCAAAATCAACGACATCGCCAAGCGCATCGGCATTAACCGCAGTTACCTGACCAGCATTTTCAAGAGCCGCACGGGGCTTTCCCCGCAGGAATACCTCCTCCGCTACCGCCTGAACATGGCCTGCCAACTGCTCCTGACCACCAGCCAGCCCATACAGGAAGTGGCGCGGCAAATCGGCTACGAAAACCCTATGACGTTTTCCAAGATGTTCAAGGGGGCTTACGGCGTAAGCCCCAGCGCGTACCGCGCCCAATCCGCCGCGCCCCCGCGCCCCCAGCCGGACGCCGGGGACGATACTTGACACATACGGGAGGACCCACTATGAGCATACTTTACAGTCCGGAAACGCGCCTGCTGACGCTCCGCACCGCCCATAGCACGTATCAAATGGACATCGACGAGGGCGGCTTCCTCCGGCATACCTACTACGGCGCCCGCGCCGACGGCGCCGACTTCCGTTATTTGCACCGCCGTTACGACCGGGGCTTTGCCGGAAACCCCGCCGAACGCCGCAACGACCGCGCCTTTTCCCTCGACAACATGCCGCAGGAGTACACCGGATTCAACGCGGGCGACTACCGCACGCCCGCGCTTTGCCTCGTCCACGCCGACGGCTCTTATGCCGCCGACTTGCGCTACGCCGGGCACGAAATCCGCAAGGGCAAGTACGCCCTTCCGGGGCTTCCCGCCGCCTTCGACCGCGGCGGCGCCGCCGAAACGCTCGTTGTCACTTTGCGGGACACCGCCTCGCCCTTGCAAATCCGCCTCTATTACGGCGTCTTTGAGGAATTGGACGTAATCGCCCGCGCAACGGAGATTGTCAACGGCGGCGAAAGCGCGGTTTACATCGAAAAGGCGGCGTCCGCCTGCGTCGACATCCCCTACGGCAAGTGGGAGCTGTTGCACTTCCAAGGCCGCCACTGCATGGAGCGACAGCCCGAACGCCTCCCGCTGGGGCACGACGTTCAAGTAGTGGAATCGCGGCGCGGCGCGTCGAGCCACCACCACAACCCCTTCGTGATTGTCTGCGCCCCCGACGCCCGCGAGTATTCCGGCGAATGCTACGGCTTTATGCCCGTGTGGTCGGGGAGCCACAAGACGGAGGTCGAGACCGATTCTCTGGAAAGCGTCCGCGTCGTGACGGGCTTCCACGAAAGCCAGTTCCGTTGGAAGCTGGAGCCCGGCGAAAGTTTCTTTACTCCGGAAGTCCTGCTGTCCTACAGCGCGGAGGGCTTTTCGCGCCTGAGCCGCCAGTACCACGACATGATTCGCTACCATATCTGCAAGAGCTCCTATGTCGGCAAGCCGCGCAAAATCCTTATCAACAACTGGGAAGCCACGTTCATGAACTTCACGACGGAGCGCCTGCTCAATATCGCAAGGCAGGCCGCCGCGCTGGGCGTTGATTTGTTCGTCATGGACGACGGCTGGTTTGGCGCCCGCGACACCGACGACGCCGGGCTGGGCGACTGGGTCGTGAACGAGCGCAAACTTCCCGGCGGGCTTGCCCCGCTGATTGGAGAACTTAAGAAGCTGGGCATGGACTTCGGAATCTGGATAGAGCCGGAGATGGTCAACGAGGACTCGGACTTGTTCCGGGCGCACCCCGAATGGGTTCTGAAAGCCCCGAACCGCCCGCCCATGTACGGGCGCAACCAGCTTGTTCTCGACATGACCCGCGCCGACGTGCGCGACTACCTCTACGGCTGTTTCTCGAAACTGTTGCGCGAAAACGACATTTCCTATGTCAAGTGGGACATGAACCGCTCGGTTTCCGACGTGTTCTCCAACGCGCTCCCGGCGGAGCGTCAGGGGGAGGTTCCCTTCCGCTATACGCTGGGCGTCTACGACCTGCTCGAACGCCTTACAAGCGAATTTCCCGGCGTGCTCTTTGAGGGTTGCGCGGGCGGCGGCGGGCGCTTCGACGCGGGTATGCTCTACTATACGCCGCAAATCTGGTGCTCCGACGACACCGACGCCATAGAACGCCTCGACATTCAATACGGCACTTCCTTCGGCTACCCGCCGTTCACGATGGGTGCGCACGTGTCGGCGTGCCCGAACCAGCAGACGGGGCGCACAACGTCCATGTTTACGCGGGGCGTCGTGGCGATGTCCGGGACGTTCGGCTACGAGCTGGACTTGAACCGCCTCGCGCAGTCGGAGAAAGAGGAAGTGCAGTTGCAGATTGAGGCTTTCCGCAAGGTCGAGCCGCTCCTGCGCAACGGCGACTACTACCGCCTGAACGAATTGGAGGATTTGGGCTATTACAGCGCGTGGGAGTTCGCCGCCCGCGACGGCTCGGAGGCGCTGTTGAATCTGGTCGTGAAGCACGTCCGCGCCAACGCGCCGTTAATCAACGTGCGCCTGAAAGGTCTGACGCCGGGGGCGTCGTACCGCTTGGACGGCTCGGAAGAAACCTACTCCGGCGCGGCGCTCATGAGCGGCGGCTATACGTTCCCCATGCTCTGGGGCGACTACCCGTCCATGCAACTGCGCTTCGTCCGCGTGGAATGACATGATAGACAGGCTGAAAGCATGGTATGCGGCGGAGCGCGAAAAACTCCGCCCGATGCCGCGCCGCGCAAGGGCGGAGTACGTGTGGCAGTATTACAAGCTCTGGATTATCGCCGCCGTCTGCGCCGTCGGACTGCCCGTTTATATCGCCGTCCACCGCATGACCGTGCCCTCGGACAACTGGCTTTATATCACGTTCGCCAACACCTACGCCGACGTGGGCAACGGCTCGGCGCTCTGGCGCGGGTTTGTCGACGCGTCCGGGTACGACGTGAAGGAGAAGAACGTCTACTTCAACAACAGTTGCTATTTCGACCCGTCCGACACGCGCTACAACGCCTACTACACATATTTTGTCGCGTATGTGGAGGCGGGGACGCTGGACGCGATAACGATGGGGCGCGGCGACTTGGAGCTTTTGGGCAGGCGCGGGCGGTTGCTGGATTTATCGCGGGAGGAGGCGGGCGGGCTCGCGGAGAAGTACGCGGGGCGGCTTGTGTACGCCGTGCCGGATTCGGACTACGGCTCGGAGCCCGTGCCGATTGGAATCGACCTGAGCGACACGCGCCTTGTCACGGAGTTCCGCGCCTACGAGGGGGCTTGCGCCTTGGGCGTGTCGGCGAACTGCCCGCATATCGGCGCCGTGGGGAAGTTCTTGGAGTACGTGTTGGCGTATGGCGCGGAAACGTAATGGAAACCCTTCCCCCTGTCCCCCTCCCCAAAGGGGAGGGGGAACGAGATTTGAAGCCGCTTTGCGTCTCTGCGCCTCCCCCTTTGGGGAAGATGTCACGCTTTGCGTCTCTGCGCCTCCCCCTTTGGGGAAGATGTCACGCTTTGCGTCTCTGCGTCTCCCCCTTTGGGGAAGATGTCACGCAGTGACAGAGGGGGTTTTGCGCAAGGCGAATTTTAGGGGTTAAGGAATGAGATTAGCGGAAACGGAGGCGGGGGCATGAATTTACTGCGCGGTTTTCTGGACAATGACAGCGCCTTCGGGCGGCTTATGACGCGTTGCTGGATTATCATTGCTTGCAACGTGCTGTTTGTCCTGCTGACGTTGCCCGTCGTGACCATCGGCCCCGCGTGGGTTGCCATGGACTACGCGTTCCTGCGCACGTTGCGCGGCGACGGCGACCTGAACCCTGTGCGCGAGTTCTGGAAGGGATTCCGCACGAATTTCAAACAGTCCTTCCCGTGCTGGCTTGCGATACTGTTCCTTGCGGGATTTCTCGCGCTGGAAATTTACTGGTGCGGGCAGTTCGGCGGCGTCTTTCACGCGTTCCGCTTCGGGCTCGTCATGATGTTGTCGGCGCTCCTGATTCTCACGCTCTACCTGTTCCCGGTCATGGCGGCGTTCGAGGGCAAAATATCGGCGCTGTTGAGGCACAGCTTATACTTCGCCTTCCATAAGCCCTTGCACTTGCTCGTGATTGTCTTTTTCCACGTCTTTCCGCTGTTCCTGACCTACAGCGACTTGTCGAACCTGCCCCTGTACGCGTTTATGTGGTGTTTCTTCGGGTTCGGGGCGGTAGAAATGCTCGCGGCGTCGCTGTTGTTGCAAGACTTCAAGAAGTACCTGCCCGCCGTCGACCAGTTCGGGAACATCCTGACGGACGGGGAAGCCGCCGCCGGGGAGAAGTCGGAGGCGGAGGTTTTGGAGGAAATGCGCAAGCTGGATATGTAATCAGGACAGCCGCCGATTCGGGCGGCTGTTTTTATGAAAAGGGGCTATGCAAAACGCGCAGGACGCGCTATAATAGCGCTTAGAATACATTCAGGGAGGAGACAGAGACATGGAACGGACGGACAAGGCTTGCCAGTACCACGAACAGGGGTGCAACTGCTGTCAGAGCGTTTTGGCGGCGTTCTCGGACGTGACGGGAATCGGGGAGGCGGAGAGCCTGAGAATCGGGGGCGGGTTCGGCAACGGCGCGGGCACGGGCGAACTGTGCGGCGCGATTGCGGGCGCCGTGATGGTTCTGGGCATGGCGGCGCCGTCCGGGAAGGACAACCCCGCCGCCGTCAAGCGCGAGGCGTCCGCGCTGTCCAAGGAGTTCCAGCGGCGGTTTCAGGAAAAATTCGGCGCGTTGCGCTGTCGGGAGCTGTTGCCGTTGCGCTACGCCCCCGACGACGCCACCCCCGCCGCAAAGCGTCTGGGGCTCTCGGAGAATCAGCACTGCCGGATTATGATTGTCACGGCGGCGGAAATCGCGGGGGAAATGCTCTCGGAGCGCGGGCTGGTTTGACGCTTGCGCAAGCCCCGCCATGAAAGGAGTTGGACGCAATGCCATTCGCACACCTGCACCTGCACACGGAATACAGCCTGCTGGACGGGGCTTGCCGGATACGCGAGCATGCACAGGGCAGGGTTTGGAGCGGTGTACGTGCTGTAGAATTAGGCCTTGTTGATAGAATTGGCGGATTAAACGATGCAATCGCTGCT
>JAFXQD010000077.1 GCA_017527365.1 Oscillibacter sp. | reverse complement strand
CGGCTCTTGCTATGACTTATGAAACGTCCCCGCAGACTCGGTCCATGTCGTTCACGCGCAATTACGCCGAGCGTTACGACTATGTTTAAGAACTGGGCGTTTACGTTCTTGCCAATGTCGTTTAGTTAAGCGGGCGCGCTTGAAGAAACCCAAATTATCATTGGACTACGCGGGACGATATAAGAAAGATTTCGCTGATTGAGATTTTACGTTGCGCGGAAAAGAGCGATTGGGGGGAGGATTGGCGTGAGAAATCCGGCTATATGGGCCCATGGAAGCCGGGCCGCATTTCATGTATTCCAGCGGAAGCAGCGGCGGCGAAGAGGATTTTATAATCATCTTTTCTTGTTTTGCTCTTCGGCGGTTCGGGCGGGTCAACATGGCGGGCGATTGCCCCGCAAAAATTAAAGCGGACAAGACCGGCGTAAATTTCCTGTTCGACACTAAACGATATTGGAGCCTCCCCGCAAATCCCGGAAACATCCCTTGACTTTCTTTCTTCCCTGTGAAATAATAGGGCTTGGCGGGAGGTTTCCCGTCAAGCCCTCCGTTTTTACAATGACAGCGTTCCGCTGATGACATAGCCCCACACACGCCGCCGGGGAATCCGCCCCGCCCGCATTGCAAGGAAGGGAGAGATTGCATGGACATTTCCAACGTCATTTCGCTTTTAAGCGGCGTCGCGCTGTTCCTGTTCGGCATGTCGCTCATGGGCGACAGCCTCAAGCGCGTCGCCGGGAACCGTCTGGAAGGCCTGCTCTATAAGCTGACCAACACAAAATTAAAAGGCATTCTGCTCGGCACGGGCGTCACCGCCGTGATTCAGTCGTCCTCCGCCACGTCCGTGATGGTCGTCGGCTTCGTCAACTCCGGCATGATGAAATTCGGGCAGGCTATCGGCATTATCTTAGGCGCGATTCTGGGCACGAGCGTCACGGGCTGGGTCATCTGCCTTTCCGACATCAGCGGCGGAAGCGGCTGGGTCTCGCTCCTGTCCACAAGCACCCTCACCGGGCTGATTGCCGTTTCCGGAATCGTCGTCCGCACAGCCGCCAAACGCGCCACTCATAAGCACGTCGGCGACATCATGATGGGTTTCGCCGTGCTCATGTTCGGCATGAGCACCATGAGCGGCGCCGTCGCGCCGTTGAAGGAAATCCCGGCGTTCGTGGATTTGCTCACGTCCTTTTCCAACCCGATTCTGGGCTTTCTGGCGGGCGTAATCTTTACGGCGATTCTGCAAAGCGCGTCCGCCGCCGTCGGTATTCTGCAAGCCCTCGCCATTACGGGCGCGGTCACGTTCGCCACGGCGTTCCCGCTGCTGATGGGCATCGGCGTCGGCGCGGCTGTGCCCGTGCTGATGGCCGCCGCCGGAGCCAACGTCGCCGCCCGCCGCACCGCCGCCGTTTACCTCCTTGCGCAGTGTATCGGCGCGGCGCTGATTGGGACAATCTTTTATGTCGCCAACGCGTTTTGCCATTTCCCGTTCCTTTCCGCGACGCTCACCACCGTGCATATCGCCGCGCTGAACACGCTCTACCGCTTTTTGTGCGTCCTGATTCTCGCGCCGCAGACCGGGCTTTTGGAGAAGCTCACATGCGCGGTAGTGAAGGAGAACGCGGCGGACATCGAGGAGCGGGAGGAGCAGGGGCCCGTATTCGAGGAACGTTTCCTGCCGTACCCGCCCCTTGCGCTTGACCAGTGCCGCTCCGCGATTTACAAAATGGCGGAGCTCACGCAGGAAAGCGTGCTGTTGGCGATGGAGACCATAGAGGGGTACAGCCCCGAAAAGGCGAAGCGCGTCGTCAGGCTGGAGAAGCTCACAGACCGCTACGAGGATTCGCTGGGGACGTATATCCTCAAAGCCACCAAGCGCGAACTGACCACCGAGCAGAACCAGCAGTTTTCCTGCTTCCTGCACTGCATTACCGATTTTGAGCGTATCAGCGACCACGCCCGGAACATCGTGGAAGTCATGGAAGCCATGCGGGAACAGGACAACTCGTTCACGGGGGACGCGCTGGCGGAACTGGCGGTCATGCGCGGCGCGCTGAAAGAAGTCCTGTCCGTCACCATCAAGTCCTTCCTTGGCAACGACTTGGCGCTCGCCGAACGCGTGGAGCCGCTGGAAGAGGTCGTCAACGAGTTGCAGGACAACATCAAAAACCGCCACGTGGAGCGTATGAAGGCGGGAATCTGCACCATGACGCAGGGCATTTCCCTCAACGACCTGCTGACAGACTTGGAGCGCATTTCCGACCACTGCTCCAACATCGCCCTGAGTTCTATCGAACTGCACAAGAACTCGTTCCGCACCCACGCCAGCCTGCACCACAGGGAGGAAAGCCGGAAGGAAATCGAAAAGCTGTACAACGAGTACAGCCGCCGTTTCGCGCTCCCGGCGCCGTCCCGCACGGCGGACGCGTCTTAAACAAGATTCCATTCGCATAAACAAAGAGCTGGCGTCAAACTCGACGTAAAAATAACACGCCGGAAAGAGCGCAAAGGCGTTCTTTCCGGCGGTTTGCCGTCACTGGTTCAACTGCATGAGCTTTTGGCGCAGTTCGCCCTCAATGCGGTGCAATTCGACTTCGGCGGCGCGGCGCTTCTCCGCGCCCTCCTTCTGGATGTTCAGCACTTCGTCAATCGTCGAAATCAACTGCTGGTTGGTGTGTTGCAGCGTCTCGATGTCCACGACGCCGCGCTCCGCCTCCCGCGCCGTCTCAATCGTGCCCATCTTCAACAGGTCGGCGTTCTGCTGTAAGAGCGTGTTCGTCATTTCCGTGACCGCGTTCTGGGCGGCGACGGCGCGGCGCCCGTGCTCCACGCCCAACGCTATCACCATCTGGCTTTTCCATAGCGGTATCGTGTTCACGAGCGACGACTGGATTTTCTCCGCCATGAGCACGTCGTTATTCTGAATCAGCCGGATTTGCGGCCCCATTTGGATAGAAATCATGCGCGTTAATTCCAAATCGTGCAGTTTCTTCTCGAAACGGTCGCAGAGCTGTACCATGTCGTTGAAGCGCTGGGCGTCCTCCTGCGCCCCGGTCTGCTGGGCTTTGCGTTGCAACTCTGTCAATTCGTTAGCGCGGACATCCGCGAGGCGCTTCTTTCCCGCGAGGATATACATGGACAGTTCCTTGTAGTATTGCAGGTTCTTCTCATAGAGCTGGTCGAGCGTGGCGGAATCCTTCAAGAGCGTGATTTGGTGCTGTTGCAACTCCTTGCTGATTTTGTCCACGTTGGTTTCGACTTTGGAATACTGCGCTTTGAGTTCCTGCACCTTGTCCCCGGACTTCTTGAAGAATCCGAACAAGCCGCCCTTCTTCTCCCCGGTCTCCTTGATGTTGTCGAGCGACGCGACAAGGGCGCTCAGGGACTGCCCGACTTCGCCCAAGTCCTTCGTGCGCACGGACGAAAGCGCGGTCTCCGAGAACTCCGCCACGCTCTTCTGCGCCGCCGCGCCGTATTGCAGGACAAGATTCGTGTCGGTGATGTCGATTTTCTTGGCGAACTCCTCCACGGCGCGGTTTTCTTCGGGGGTAAGGCGGGCTTCTTCGGGCATGGGTTCGGGGGCGGGGG
>JAFXQD010000076.1 GCA_017527365.1 Oscillibacter sp. | reverse complement strand
GCCGATGTTGACGTGCGGCTTGGTTCTCTCGAATTTTTGCTTGGCCATTTGGATTTCCTCCTGTTTCGGATGATAACGTGTCCGCTGACAGTCACGACAACGCGTTACCGTCATTCTACCTGATTTTTCCGGGAATTGCAAGCCCCTATTCGGTTTTCCCTGTCTACGGACAGTTTAGCGGTGTCCGTGGGATTCCTCGATTTTCTCCCGGAGATTGCGCGGGATTTCGGTGTAGTGGCTCGGCTCCATGGTGTACTGCCCGCGCCCTTGGGTGCGGGAGCGCAAGTCGGTGGCGTAGCCGAACATCTCCGCGAGGGGCACGTTGGCGTCAATCTGCTGGGCGCCGTTGCGGGCTTCCAGCTTGGTGATTTGCCCGCGCCGTGCGTTCAAATCGCCGATAACGTCGCCCATATACTCGTCGGGCACGATGACGCTGACTTTCATAATGGGCTCCAGCAGGGTCGGGTCGGCCTTGCGGCAGGCGTCCTTGAACGCCATGGAGCCCGCGATTTTGAACGCCATTTCGGACGAGTCCACTTCGTGGAAAGAGCCGTCGTAAAGGGTCACTTTCACGTCCACGACGGGGAACCCGGCGACTACCCCGGCGTTCATGGCGCCTTGGATTCCCGCGTCCACGGCGGGGATATACTCCTTGGGAATCGCGCCGCCCACGACTTCGTTGAAGAACTCGTAGCCCTTGCCGGGCTCGTTGGGCTCGACGCGGATTTTGACGTGCCCGTACTGCCCCTTGCCGCCCGTCTGCCGGGCGTACTTGGTCTCCTGCTCGACGGCGCGCTTAATCGTCTCCTTATAGGCGACCTGCGGCGCGCCGACGTTCGCCTCAACCTTAAACTCGCGTAGAAGGCGGTCGACGATGATTTCAAGGTGAAGCTCGCCCATGCCGGCGATGATGGTCTGCCCGGTCTCCTCGTCGGTGTAGGTGCGGAACGTCGGGTCCTCTTCGGCTAACTTCATGAGCCCGATGGTCATTTTTTCCTGACCCGCCTTGGTTTTCGGCTCGATAGCCACGCGTATGACGGGCTCCGGGAACTCCATGGATTCCAAAATAACCGGGTGTTTCTCGTCGCACAATGTGTCGCCCGTGGTGGTGCGCTTCAGCCCTACGGCGGCTTCGATGTCCCCGGCGTACACTTCCTCGATGTCCTCGCGGTGGTCGGCGTGCATTTGCAGAATGCGCCCCATGCGCTCGCGTATGCCCTTGGTGGAGTTGTAGACGGAGGCGCCGTTGTTGAGGCGCCCGGAGTAGACGCGGAAGAATCACAGCCGCCCGACAAAGGGGTCTGTCATAATCTTGAACGCCAGCGCGGAGAACGGCGCGTCGTCGTCCGCCACGCGCTCCTCTTCCTTCTCGGTCTTGGGGTTTACGCCCTTAATCGCGGGGATGTCCAGCGGGGAGGGCATATAATCGACAATGGCGTCAAGGAGCTTTTGCACGCCCTTGTTGCGGTAGGACGTGCCGCAGGTCACGGGCACCATATGGTTTGCGACGGTGGCGGCGCGAATCGCGGCGCGAATGCGCGACGGCGCGACGGCCTTGCCTTCCAGCATATCCTCCATAATGGAATCATCCATCATGGAAACGGCGTCAAGGAGCTTTTCGCGGTACTCGTTGGCGATTTCCTCCATCTCCACGGGGATTGGCTCAATCCGCATATCTTTGCCCAAATCGTCGTAATACACGTCGGCGTTCATCTCCACAAGGTCGATGATACCCCGGAAGGTGTCCTCGGAGCCGATAGGGAGCTGAATGGGCACCGCCTCGCACTTGAGGCGGTCGCGCACCATGCGCAGGACGTTGTAGAAGTCCGCGCCCATGATGTCCATTTTGTTGACGTAAATCATGCGCGGGACGCGGTAGGTGTCGGCTTGGCGCCAGACGGTTTCCGACTGCGGCTCCACGCCGCCCTTGGCGCACAGCACCGTGACGGAGCCGTCGAGGACGCGCAGGGAGCGCTCCACTTCCACCGTAAAGTCCACGTGCCCCGGCGTGTCGATAATGTTAATGCGCGTCGGGGGGAACTGGTTGTCGCTGCCCGACCAGTAGCAGGTCGTGGCGGCGGACGTAATGGTGATTCCGCGCTCCTGCTCCTGCGCCATCCAGTCCATGGTGGCGGTGCCGTCGTGGGTCTCGCCGATTTTATAATTGACGCCCGTGTAAAAAAGGATGCGTTCGGTTGTGGTGGTCTTTCCCGCGTCGATATGGGCCATAATGCCGATATTGCGGATATTTTCAAGCGGTGTCTTTCTCATAATCAATCACCCCGCTAAATCGGGACTGCGGGGCGGAAACGCCGCGGTCACCAGCGGAAATGCGCGAACGCCTTGTTGGCCTCGGCGGTCTTATGCATTTCGTCGCGGCGGCGGACGGCTCCGCCGGTGTTGTTGGCGGCGTCCATGACCTCTCCGGCGAGGCGCTCGGCCATGGTGCGCTCGGAGCGCGAGCGGGCGAACGAAGTCAGCCAGCGCAAGCCCAGCGTGGTGCGGCGGGCGGGGCGGACTTCCATGGGCACCTGATAGTTGGCGCCGCCCACGCGGCGCGCTTTGACTTCCAGACTCGGCATGACGTTCTCCATGGCCTGATTGAACACTTCCACGGGTTCTTTGCCTGTCTTGTCCTTAATCTCGTCGAAAGCGGCGTAAACAACCTTCTGCGCCACGCCCTTCTTGCCGTCTATCATAACGCTGTTGATAAGGCGCGTCACGAGGATGGAGCCGTAGACGGGGTCGGGTAAAATCTCGCGTTTGGGCACGTTCCCTCTTCTTGGCACGTTGCTTCCCTCCATTCTTACAGATTCAACCCCCATATTGGGGCGGGTACTCGAAAGAGGCGGGAAAACCTCTCCCGTAACGCCGCCGAAGCGGGTTTGCCCATGGGCGGGGGCAAAACCCCTCCCCCTGCCCCTCCCCAAAGGGGCGGGGAACGATGTCTCCGCGCCTCCTTAATAGAGAAGAAATGCCGCATTTTGCGCTTTTGCGTCTCCCCCTTTGGGGGAAATGCCGCAACTTGCGCTTTTGCGTCTCCCCCTTTGGGGGAGATGTCGCGCAGCGACAGAGGGGGTCGCCCTATATGTCAAACCTTTCGGCATTGTGATTTTCAGTGTGCGCGTGGGCTTACTTCTGCTTGGGGCGCTTGGCGCCGTATTTGGAGCGGGCCTGCATTCTGTTTTGCACGCCCTGCGTGTCGAGCGTGCCGCGGATGATGTGGTAGCGGACGCCGGGGAGGTCTTTCACGCGGCCGCCGCGAATCATGACGACGGAGTGCTCTTGCAGGGAATGCCCCACGCCGGGGATATAAGCCGTGACCTCGTAGCCGTTGGTGAGGCGCACGCGGGCGATTTTACGAAGCGCGGAGTTGGGCTTCTTGGGCGTCGCGGTACGCACGGCGGTGCACACGCCGCGTTTCTGCGGAGAGGGCAAGTCGGTCGTGCGGGTCTTGAGGGTGTTCAGGCCGAATTGGAGCGCGGGGGACGCGGATTTGTAAGTCGTCTTTTCGCGTCCCTTGCGGACGAGCTGGTTAAAGGTAGGCATAGCGAATTACTCCTTTCTTACAAGAATGACGGGGGCTGACAAGGCTTCCGGGCTTGGAAACGCCGAAAGCGCGGGTCAAACCCGCATAGGCTTTCAGGATAGCACACCGGAAAGTTGTTGTCAAGCATTTTTTTGGAATCCGTGCGGAAAAAGCGCTTGACGGCGCGGCGTTTTCCCGCTATCATGGCGGCAAAGGTTGCGCTATAAAGGAGAAGCCGCTATGAAAAAATGGTATTTTTTGGCGATTTTCGCGCTTTTGCCGGCGTTGGCGTCGTGCGGCGCGGCGCCGACGCAACGGAACAATCTGGGCTTTTTCGCCATGGACACGCTCATGGAGTTCTCCGCATACGCCGACGAAGCCCTGCTGGCGGGGGCGCGGGACGTTGTCATGGACATCGAGCGGCGCGTGTCCGCCACGAGCGAAGAGAGCGAGCTTTACGCGCTCAACCGCGACGGCGGCGGGGTGGTGTCGGCGGAGACCGCCGCGCTGTTGTCGGAGGCGCTGTCGCTGTGCCGCGAGACGGGCGGCGCGTTCGACATCTCTATTTATCCGGTCGTGCGGGCGTGGGGCTTCACGACGGGAAATTACCGCGTGCCGTCGTTCGACGAGACCGCCGCGCTTGCCGAAAAGGTGGGCTACGCCCGAATCCGCTTGGACGGGCGGGAGGTCGCATTGCCCGGCGGCATGGAAATCGACTTAGGCGGCGTCGCCAAAGGCTACGCCGGGCGCGAGGCGGCGAATTACTTGCGGGAGCGCGGCGTCGCGTCGGCGCTGTTGAACTTGGGCGGCAACGTGCAGACGATAGGGGGCAAGCCGGACGGAAGCGCGTGGCGCGTGGCTGTGCGCGACCCCCGCGACGCCGCCGCTTACGCGGGCGTGGTAGAGGTGCGCGACAAAGCGGCGGTCACGTCGGGCGGCTACGAGCGGCATTTCACGGCGGACGACGGGCAGACCTATTGGCACATCATGGACCCGGCGACGGGGCGCCCTGCGCGGAACGGAATCCTGTCGGCGACGGTTATCGCCGACGACGGCGCCTTGTGCGACGCGTTTTCCACGGCGCTGTTCGTCATGGGCGCCGAACGCGCCGAACGCTTCTGGCGCACGCGTGGCGGCTTTGACATGATACTTATCACCGAGAGCGGCGAGGCGATAGTCACGCCGGGGCTGTCGTACCAGCCGGAGGACGCCGCCGGGTACGCCGTCCGCGTCCTTGAAAAGTGACAAAAAGCGGCGGGGAACTCCGCGTGACGGAGATTCCCCGCGTAAGAATCCGGACGCGTCAGGCTCCCCGGCGCCCGGCGCGTCAGGCTTATGACTGCTTGAGGCGGAACACGCACTCCGGCAGGTTGTAGAACGGCTCCGCCGCCGTCGGCGAGAGGTTTTCCAGCGCGTTCGACTGCATTAAAACCGTGCTGCTTGAAAAGCAAATCGGCAGAATCGGCGACTGCTCTTTCAGGTGGGCGCAGAGCGCCTTCATGCCTTCCGTGCGGTCGGAGCTCGCCGCGTACTGTTCCAGAAGCCCCGCCATGCGGGCGTCAGACCACCCGCTGTAATTCAGGTTGCCCCACGACGCCACCAGCGCCGACATGCTCCAGTCCGCCGTCATGCGGGTTTCGCAGTAGCACAGGTCGAACTCCCGCGCCTTGGCGGCGGCGCGGAATTCCTCCCACGGCAAAGCCTTGACCTGCACGGGAATCCCCATGGCGCGGTAATTCTCCGCGATGGCCTTGGCGAGCCCGACTTTGAAACTGTTGTCGGAGTTGACCAGAAGTTTCAAGGTGCGGCTCCCCTCGTACCACATCTGTTGCAACAGCCCCCTGACGGTCTCGACGGAGTAGTCAATTTCCAATTCGGTGGGGTAGAGGCGGGAGACGGGGCTCACGGGGAACTGCGCGGGGGCGCCGTGCCCGGACAGAAACGCACTCACAAGGCTGTCGCGGTTGATTCCGGCCAGCAGGGCGCGGCGGAACGTGGAGATGTTCATAGGCCAAGCGGCGGCGGCGTTGCAGACAAGGTAATGGAAATCGGTCGTGGCGGCGTCGGCGTAACCCACGTCGCCCGCGACGCTCACGAACTCCCCGGAGCTGAAGTCCGCAACCATGAGTTGCACGTCGTGGGTTTTGAAGCGGTAGAGCAGGGAGTCGCCGACGTTGACCAGCGCGATGCGCTGCAAGGGCTGTCTCTGCCCACGCCACCAGCCAAGGTTTGCCAGCAGGCAGGCGCCCTCGTCGTCGGCGCCGTAGTAGTAGGGGCCCGTGCCCAGCGGGGCGCGCCCCTTGCCGGGCTTGCAGATGGGCACGTCCAGCAGGGCGGGGAAGCCGCTGTTGGGGGCGTTGAGCTTGATTGTGACCGACCTTTCGGTAGAAGTAATCTGCGTAACGCGGGAGAGGCGGGCACGGTAGCGCTGGGATTCGCGGGCGCGTTCTAGCGCGTTGCGCACGTCCGAACCTTTCAGGTATGTCCCGTCCGTGAAGGCGACTTCCCAGCGCAGGTTGAACGTATAAGAGGTGAAATCGTCGTTGCAGGTATACTTCTCGCACAGGCAGTTTTCGGGCTCCATCTGCTCGTCAAGCCGGAACAGGCCTTCGTACATCAGGGACACCGCAATCTGTTGCGGGCCGTCGGGGCAGAGGTAGGGGTCTAAGGAATGCTCGGATTCGTAGGGCAGGGAAAAGCGCGTCGGCAGATTGGTCGGGACGGGCGCGGGCGCCGGTTCGGGCGGCGCCTCGGCGGCTTGCTCTTCGGCGGGAATCAGCCCGCTTTCCTCCCGCTCCAACTCCTCTTCTTCCAGAAACGCGCACCCGCTCAAAAGCGCGGACAGGCACAGCGCGGCGGAGAGAATCCGGAGCGCGGCGGGGCGGCGGGTTCCGGCGGGCGCGGCGGCGCGGATACGGCGGAATACGCTCACGGAATCGCTCCTTTCATTGGAAAATCCCCTGAAACCGCCGTCAGGCAATTTCAGGGGTTCCCTT
Organism: Oscillibacter sp.; assembly: GCA_017527365.1. GTDB lineage: Bacteria > Bacillota > Clostridia > Oscillospirales > Oscillospiraceae > Oscillibacter. The sequence goes on along the minus strand of JAFXQD010000076.1, from coordinate 5,641 downwards.
GTGTGGCGCAGAAGGAGGGATTTGAACCCTCGCGCCGGGTTTTAACCAGCCTACTCCCTTAGCAGGGGAGCCCCTTCGGCCTCTTGGGTACTTCTGCATAACGTTATTTGCCGTTGGCGGAGAGGGTGGGATTTGAACCCACGGACGCGGAAAGCGCGTCGCCGGTTTTCAAGACCGGTTCCATCAGCCGCTCGGACACCTCTCCAAATATTTCCATGCGCGGCGCGGACGGCGGGAGATTTCATCGGACTGCGGGACAGTATAGCACACTTCCCGCCGTTTTGTCAACCTCTAATCGGCAAAGATTGCAAAAACTTTTGCGCCCCGCCAAAAATCCGCCGCGGCGCGCCGATTTTCACGAAATCGCGGTTGCATTGGCGGGGGAAATCGTGTAAAATGACAGGCAAGCGGAAATACTGTTCGGCGTCCGGACGCGGGCGCGAAGGAGACTTGCCATGTTTTTGTATCTGTTTTCTTTCGCCGTCGGGGCGGCGCTGTTCGCCCTTGACCAGTGGACAAAATACTGGGTTTCAACCAATATGCGCCTCGGCGAGACCGCGCCCCTGCTGGGGAACCTCTTGGAGCTCAACTGCGTGCACAATTACGGCGTGGCGTGGTCGCTGTTCTCCGGAATGCGCTGGGCGCTGGTGTTCGTCACGGGCTGTATCGTCGTGGCGGTGTCGGCGGCTCTGGCTCTGCGCCTCATCCGCCACCCGTCGGGGGTGTTCGCGGCGTTCCTGATTCTCAGCGGCGGCCTCGGCAACCTGACCGACCGCGTGTTCCGGGGCTATGTCGTCGATATGATACACTTCCTCTTCTGGCCCGCGTACCCGACCTTCAACGTGGCGGACATGTGCGTGGTGACGGGGTGCGTCATCTGGATACTTTACGCGCTGTTCGTGCGGGAGCCGTCCGTAGAGGACATCGGCGCGGAGCGGAGGGAGCGGTAACGCGAGCAGACCCGCGCCGAGCGCGAGGCGCGGAAGGCGGCGCTCAAACGGGAGCGCCACGGCGCCAGTAGCGTGCGCACGTCCGCCGATTACGGCGCCTACCCGTCGGGCGGCAGTCCGTCGGCGGGGCGCGGCGCGGGCGGCGTTCCGCCGACAGGTTACGGCGCGTCGAGATACGCCAATCCGCCGGAGCACAGGCTTTCGGCGTCGCGGGGCTACGGCACCCCGCCGGCGACGCCGAGGACGTACAGCGCGGGGGAAATCATCTCCGAATACGGCGACGCGCCGCCGGAGGACGGCGGCAAAATCGACTTGTCCAAGCCCGACGGGCGGGGCGATTCCCCGTGAGCGCCCGCGAGCCGTTCCCGGAAGGACTGCCCGCGAACGGTTGCGAACCGCGTCCGGAAGGACTGTCCGAACCGTGCCCGGACGAACTGCCCGCAGACGATTGCGAACCGTTCCCGGAGAACGTCCGCGAACTGTGCGCGGAGGCGTCGGACGGCGGCGCGAGGCTGGACGCATGGCTTTCGGGGCGGCTCTCCGCCGACGGCCTGACGCGTTCGGGCGTTGCGCGGCTTATCGAACGGGGCGCGGTCGCGGTCAACGGCGCCCCCGCGCCGAAAAACCTGCGTCTGCGCGGCGGCGAACGCGTCCTTGTCGCCTTGCCCGCCCCGGAGCCCCCCGGCGCCGTCCCGCAGGACATCCCACTGGATGTCGTCTACGAGGATTCCGACGTGATTGTGGTAAACAAGCCCGCCGGAATGGTCGCCCATCCCGCGCCCGGACACCCCGACAAGACGCTTGTCAACGCGCTGTTGTGGCATTGCGGCGGGACGCTGTCGGGGATAAACGGCGCGTTGCGTCCGGGAATCGTGCACCGTATCGACCGCGACACCACGGGCTTGATTATCGCCGCGAAAAACGATTGCGCCCACCGGAAGTTGGCCGCGCAACTCCAAGACCATACCTTGTCGCGCACGTACCGCTGTTTAGTCGCGGGGTCGCCGCGTGAGGACGCCGGGACGATAGACGCGCCGATTGGACGCTCCGCGAAAGACCGTAAGAAAATGGCTGTCCGCGCCGACGGGCGCCCCGCCGTCACGCATTGGGAGGTTGTCGAACGCCTGCGGGGCTGCGCGGACTTGCAATGTCGTCTGGAAACCGGGCGCACCCACCAAATACGCGTGCACACGGCTTATATCGGACACCCCGTCCTCGGCGACCCCGTTTACGGGACGCCGCGCCCCGATTTGACGGGGCAGTGCCTGCACGCCGTCGGGTTGCGCTTTATCCACCCGCGCACGGGGGAAACGATAGAGCTATCCTGCCCTTTGCCGGAGGAGTTCATACGCGCAAGGGAGAAACGGAAACTATAACGGGACTGTCCCGCAGAAGAGGGGCAGCCCCGTTTTGATTGCTTACGCTTCCATTCTTGCGATAACCGCCGCGCAACGCGGGCAGAGGGTCGGGTACGCCGCCACGCTTCCCACGTCGGGAAGCTGTTTCCAGCAACGCTCGCACTTGGCGCCGTCGGCGGGCTCTACGACGACTTTCACGCCGTCAAGGGGGGTCTCCGCGCCCTTGGCGCACAGTTCCGCGTCGTCCGACACGCGCACCCCCGACACGATGAACAAATCCGCCAGTTCGCCAAGCGAAAACCGCTTTTCGATTTCGGACAGGCTGTCCGCGCCGCCCTTGACAAGGACGACGTTTGCTTCCAGCGCCTTGCCGATTTGTTTGGCGGCGCGGGCGGTCTCCAGCGCCGCGTTCACGCCGTCGCGGAGTTGAACGACGACGCCCCAGCCGACCATGTCGGCGTCGGAAAGCGCGTACTCCGCAAAAGGCTTGTTGCGGTCGTTGAAAAGCACGTTCTCCGGGTCGTCGCCGGACTTGTGCGGCATGGCAAGCCAGATTTCGTCGGCGGTGAAGCAGAGAATCGGCGCCATAATCTTGGTAAGGGTGTCGAGGATGAGGTAGAGCGCGGTTTGGGTGCTCCGGCGCAACGCGCCCTCGGCGTCCTCGCAATAGAGGCGGTCTTTGATGATGTCCAGATAGAAATTGCTCATCTCCACGACGCAGAAATCATTGACGGCGTGGGTAATCGTGAGAAACTCGTAATCGCCGTAAGCCTTCTCACAGCGTTCCATGAGTTCGTTCAGTTTCGTAACCGCCCAGCGGTCGAGGGGTTGCATTTCGTCGGGCGGGGTCAAATTGTCGGGGCTGAAGCCGTTCAGGTTGCCGAGGCAGTACCGCGCCGTGTTGCGGAACTTGAGGTAGTTTTGCGACAACTGTTTAAAGATGGCGTCGGAGCAGCGCACGTCGGCGTGGTAGTCGGCGGACGCCGCCCAGAGGCGGAGCAAGTCCGCGCCGTACTTGTTGAAGATTTCGTAGGGGTCCATGCCGTTTCCGAGGGACTTGTGCATGGCCTTGCCTTCCCCGTCCACCGTCCAGCCGTGCGTGACGCACTCCTTGAACGGCGCGCCGCCGCCTATGGCGCCGACAGCCGTCAGCAACGACGACTGGAACCAGCCCCGGTACTGGTCGAGCCCTTCAAGGTACATGTCGGCGGGCCAGAAGCCTTGGTCGCGCTTCATGGAGGCGTAGTGCGTGGAGCCGGAATCGAACCAGCCGTCAAGGGTGTCCTCCTCTTGGTCGAAGCCCGCCGCGCCGCCGCAGTGCGGGCACTTGTAATTTTGCGGGAGGATGTCGGCGGCGGGACGGTCAAACCACGCGTTTGAGCCTTCCTTCTCGAACAGCGCGGACACGGCGTGAATCGTCTCTTCCGTGCAGACGGGCTTCCCGCAGTCGCGGCAGTAAAAGACGGGAATCGGCAAGCCCCATTTGCGCTGTCGGGAAATGCACCAGTCGGAGCGCTCCCGAATCATGGCCTTCATGCGCTCGACGCCCCATTCCGGCACCCAGCGCACGTCGTCGCAGGCGGCGCAGGCTTCTTCCTTGAACGCGTCCACGGAGCAGAACCACTGCGGGGTGGCGCGGAAGATGATAGGCCCCTTGCAACGCCAGCAGTGGGGGTAGCTGTGCGTAATGTCCTCCGACGCGAACAACGCGCCGCTTGCCTTCATGTCGGCTAAAATCACGGGGTTGGATTCCTCTGTTTTGAGCCCGGCGTACTTCCCGGCGTACTCGGTATGGCGGCCTTGGTCGTCCACGGGCACCACCATTTCCATACCGTAGCGGCGGCAGGTCTGGTAGTCGTCGGCGCCGAAGCCGGGGGCGGTGTGGACGCAGCCCGTGCCGGAATCCATGGTCACGTAGTCGGCGAGCAGGAGCCGCGACGTTTTGGGCAAAAACGGGTGGTCGGCGAGCATGTTTTCAAAGAACGCGCCCGGATGGGTTTCCGCGACGGTGAACTCGTCCTGACCGCCCACGCCCATGACCTTGTCCACGAGGGCTTCCGCCATGATATACGTCTCGCCGTTGCCGGACTTGACAAGCGCGTAAGTCTCCGACGGGTGGAGCGCGATTGCGAGGTTGCCGGGGAGCGTCCAAATGGTCGTCGTCCAAATCACAAAGAACAGCTTGGACTTGTCGAAACCGGGGAGCTTGCCCAAGTCGTCGTTCATGCGGAACTTGACGTAGACGGTCGTGCAGGGGTCGTCCTGATACTCAATCTCCGCCTCGGCGAGCGCGGTTTCGTCGTTCGGGCACCAGTAGACGGGCTTCAAGCCCTTGTAGATATAGCCCTTGCGGTACATCTCGCCGAACACCTTGACTTCTTCCGCCTCGAAGGTCGGCGACATGGTTAAATAGGGGTGTTCCCAGTCGCCGATACAGCCCAGCCGCCGCGCCCCGTCGGCCTGTATGCCCACGTAACGCGCCGCGAAGTCGCGGCAGGCGGAGCGGAACTCCGGCACGCTCATGGCTTTGCGGTTGAGGCGGTTCTGCTTGATAATGGCGGATTCGATGGGCATACCGTGGTTGTCCCAGCCGGGGACGAACGGCGTATAGTAGCCGCCCATGGCCTTGGAGCGGATGATGATGTCCTTCAAGGACTTGTTGAGGGCGTGGCCCATGTGCAGGGCGCCGTTGGAGAACGGCGGGCCGTCGTGCAGGCTGAACCGTGGCTTGCCCTCGTTCTTCTTCAGCAGGGCGCGGTAAACGTCGATTTTCTTCCAACGCTCCAGCATTTCCGGCTCGCGTTTGGGAAGCCCCGCCCGCATGGGAAACCCGGTTTTCGGCAGATTGATGGTCTTGTTGTAGTCCATTGCGTTTCCTCCTGACGGCGCAACAAAGAACGCCCGCCCCCGAATCGGAGACAAGGCGCCGCGCTCTGCTGATTGGAACCCGCGCCCCGGCGGGGCGAAGCGGACAGGACAGCCCCGCCCTTGTCCGCGCCTTTCTCTCGTTTGCGCGCCCCGCAAACAGCCCCCCTTATTAGGGGGGCCATGTCATGGGGACATCTCCCGGTTACGGGATGGCGATATTATATCTGTTTCTCCGGGTTTGTCAAGCGTTTTTTGCCGGAGCATAGTATGTATGCGGCGCCTTGCGCTTGACGGCGGGGGCGGTTTCGGGTAGAATGACGGGCAAGGAAGGAAGTGCAAGCTATGCGACGCTGTTTCGTATTCTCCGCCGGGGACTTTGACGGCCTGCGCGAACGCCCCCGCTCCGGCGATTTCCTTATCGCCGCCGACGCCGGGTATCTGCTCTGCCGCAAGCTCGGCCTGTCG
>JAFXQD010000075.1 GCA_017527365.1 Oscillibacter sp. | reverse complement strand
TTAATGGCATTGCTTGCAATCGAAAAATCAATTTATTCCGCGACGAGACAGCCGCCTTGGGGACGAATGCGCGTCACGTGACAGCGCCCCGCGCCGCAGAGCGCCTCAATGCCCGTGCGGAACGCGTCGAGCTTTTCCATAGGCACGAACGCCTGAATTGTCCCGGCGAAGCCGCCGCCGTGCACCCGGATAGCCCCGGCGCCGCCCAGCAGTTCGCGCCCGACGGCCAGCGTCAGCGGAATCGCCTGCTGCGCCGGATTGGACGGCGACCAAGCGTTTTGCAACGCCAGTTCCGACGAAATCCCGGACGCGTTGACCAGCGACAGGAAGCGCGAAAAATCGCCCGCGTCGAGCGCGTCCGCCTCCTGTACGGCGCGGCGGTCGTCGGCGTAGAAGTGCATGGCGCGGAGCACGGCGCGGTCTCCGCATTTCTCGCGCAAGGCGGGAACCGCCGCCCGGAAATCCGCTTCCGGCACGTCGCGCAGGAAGCGCTTTCCGAAATGCGCCGCGACCGCGCCCATTTCTTGCGGAATGCCCGCGTAATCGTCGGTCAAGTCGGCGTGGGAGGACGCGGTGTCCACAATGCACAGCGCGTGCCCCGACGCGGCGAAATCGTAATTGACTTTCCGCACGGCGGGCGCGGCGGGGTCGTTGAAGTCGATTGCGATACAGCCGCCCACGGACGCGCCCATCTGGTCCATAAGGCCGCAGGGCTTGCCGAAATAGACGTTTTCCGCGTACTGCCCGATTTTTGCGATTTGCACGGCGTCCAATTTGTTTTCGCAGAAGAAACGGTTGACGACGTTGCCAATCAGCGCCTCGTAGGCGGCGGACGACGACAGCCCGGAGCCGGAAAGGACGTTGGAAGTCACAAAGGCGTCAAAGCCCTTGACCTCGTAGCCCAGTTCGCGGATTTTCGCCGCGACGCCCCGCACCAACGCCGCCGACGTGTTGCGCTCGCTCTCGACGGGGTTCGGGTCGTTCAAGTCCACGGCTAACGCCGGGTAGCCTTCCGAAAAGACGCGAATCGTGTCCGTGTCGTTCGGCCCCGCGCAGGCGAGCATATCCATATCCACGCTCCCGCACAGGACATGACCGTGCTGGTGGTCGGTATGGTTGCCTCCGATTTCCGTGCGCCCCGGCCCGCTGAACAGCGCGGCGCCCTGCCGGGGGGAAAAGTAGGTCTGATACAGTTCCGCGATACGCACGGCGCGTTCGCGGGCGGCGTCCAGTTTCGCCGGGTCTCCGTCCGGGGCGTACAGCGCCGACAACGCCCCGTCGCATTCCCCGTTCTGAAGGTCTTGGAGCAGAGTTTCGCAGGAACGCATAACATCACCTCGTATGTCTTATTGCGCATATTTTACCATATTACCCCCGTTTTTTCAAGCTCCTATTGTGGAATCGCTTATGCCAAATGTGCGTTGCGGGGCGCGTCCGCCCCGGACGCCCGCCGCATTTTGCAGCCTTGCAAAGAATTTCATAGAAAAACATAGTGACAAGCGGGAAATCTTATGCTAAAATAAAAAGGCTTCTTTCCGCATACAAGAAAAGAGGAGCAAACCAATCCTTATCGCATTAGGAGGCGATATTTTCCAATGGGCAAGAAAAAAACAACGCTTCAAAGCAAGGCATGGCGTCTGGCGGGGGAATCCCTGCAGCCGGCGGCGCTTTCCGAAACGGAAGAGCGCATATTGTCCGACACTTTCGCCGCTTTTCAAAGGCTCTCCATGGAGGAGCCCTCGCTGGGCGTCGGCGCCGCCGCGATGCGCGGCAGGGAAACCGCCGTGCGGGCGTGTCTGGGTTATTTTTGCGAACGCTTTGGCGATTCCTACGAGCGGGAGGCCGTGACGCAGGCCTTGGCCACCGCTGCCGCCATTCCGGTGCGCGTGGGAGTTTACGCCCCGGAATCTTCCGTACTGCTTGGCGCCGCGCTATGGATTTTGGATTATGTTGAGAAGGAGAATTTGCAGCCGGAAGTTGTCCCGCTTCTGCCGGAGGACTGCGAGGCCGACGAACTTTCTTTTCCGCCCATAGCGGAGTTCCGTTACCCGCAGGAACTTCTCCCGCGCATGATGTATGTGTTATTGAATCGAAAGTCAAGCTCCCTGAAAGAGTTTCGGAAACTTATCGGACTGATTCAGAAAAACAAACGCGACGACGCCTCGAAACTGCGCCAATCCTTCCGGGACGCGCTTCTGGATTACTTTGGGCGTTTTTTGGAGGTGTGCAAACGCGTGGCGCCGTCGCAGGATTCCGCGCAGGACGCGGCAAGCCCGCTGGCGCCGCTTCCCAACGCGAAAGACCTGTTTGCCGTCGGCAAGAAACAGCCCCCCCCGCCCAGCCTCAAAGACCTGCCGGAACGCACGCCCGACGTGACGTTCCTGCTGAAAACGCCCGGCCTGATTGGCCTGCCCCCGGAGAAAATGCGCTCCGAGCTTTACTACCGCCGCATGTCGGAGTTGCTTTCGGAGTTCGCAGTCCGCGACCCCTACGAAATCTGCGCGGCGTACCTGTTGCTGGAACGCGAGAACGACCTTTTGACGAGCCTGAACACCCTGACAAACGCCGTCCTTGCCTGTGCGGAGCGCCGTTTGCCGTGGGCTTGCGCGCACTCCGGACGCCTCCCGCCCGCCCACGGCGACGCGCCGTCCGAAGACGCGTTGCGCTACGTTTTCCGTGCGCCGTCCGGGGACGGGGAGCCGGACGGGAGCCCCCCGGCGGGAGCGCTTTTTTCCGAACCGCAACTTTTCTATATGGCGACGGGGTACCTATTGCCGCGTGACCGGGGGATTTCCCAAGAGCTTTCGGCGTGGTTTCAAGAAGAGGGGATTTCCGAGGCGCGTTCGCGGGAACTGTCTATGGCGGCAATGGCGTTTTCGGCGGCGTCCGACGCCCGGACGGAAGCCGTCGGCGGCGTGTGGGAAGCGGCGGGCGCGGAGTCGAACCGCCCCGCCGGGGAAGCCCGCGGCGCCAAGCAAGAGCCCGACGACGCCGAGCGTATCGCGGAACTGGCGCGGCAGTTGAAGTCGGCGAAACAGTCCGCGCACGAAAAGGAACAGGCCATCCGGAAACTGGAAGAACAGTTGCGGGACGAACAGAAGCGGGCGGAGCAAGACCGCATGGAGCTGCGGGGGTTGCGGGACACGCTTTTCCGCACCCGTTCCGGGGAAGCTCCGGAATTTTCGTCCGCAGACCAGCCCGTGCAATTCCCGTGGCAGGTTCGCCGCCGCGTGCTGATTTTCGGCGGCCATGACACGTGGAGCAAGTCCATCCGCCCCCTGCTTCCCGGCGCCCGCTTCTACGAGCGCGAATCCCTGCCCGACCTCAACGCCGTGAAGGGCGCCGACGTAGTCTGGATACAGGCCAACGCCCTTTCCCATAAGTTCTATTACCGCATTATCGAGACCGCCCGCCGGGAAAGCATTCCTGTGCGTTACTTCGGCTTCGCAAGCGCCCGGAAATGCGCCGAACAGGTCGTGGAAAACGAGTTGGAAGAAGCTCCGGAATCGTGAAGGCAGTACAAATTTTTCCCCGTCCGCGCATGTCGCACAACTAAGGAGAAACTCTGTGGCGAATATTCTGGTTCATACGGGAGACGAGCCCGTCGTCATCAGCCCGAACGCGTTGCGGCAACTGCTCAACCGGGGCGACGGCGACGCCGCCTTGCTGTACTTGGCGCTCCTGCGCCACCGGGGGACGCTCCCCCCGCAAGCCCTGACGAAAGAAATGCGCTGGGAGCCGCCCCGCACGGACGCGGCGGAACGCGTCCTGCGGGAACTGGGGCTTGTCGCGTCCGACGCGGAACAATCCGGCAATGCGCGGGAGCCCGAAAAGAGAGACTACCAGCAGGAGGAAATCGCGTTCCAATTGGAGAACAACGCCGATTTTCAGCAGTTGCTCGCGCAGGTGGAGAGCCGTCTGGGGAAACGCCTTTCGCCGGAGGAGCTTTCCAGCCTTTTGAGGCTGTTGAACGAGCTGGATATGCCTTCCGACGTGGTGTACACGCTGGTCAACCACTGCGCGGAGCGCTACGCCGACCGTTACGGGGAAGGGCGCGTCCCGAAAATGTCCTCCATTGAGAGAACCGGCGTGAAATGGTACAAGGAAGGCATCGACACGCAGGCGGCGGCGGCGGATTATCTCAAACGCTACGCCAAGCGGGAAGGCGATTACGCCGACTACATGGAAGTCCTGCGCATGGAGGACCGCGCCCCGGTCAAAATGGAGGAAAACTATCTGTCGGCGTGGCGGGACATGGGCTTTCCGGCGGATTGCGTGGAAATGGCGTATGAAAGAGCCGTCTTTCGCTACCATAAGTTCGACTGGGAGCGCTGCGACGAGATTCTGAAAGAATGGCACAAGAACGGGCTGCACACGAAAGCGGAAGTTATGAAGGGCGCCCGGAAACAAACGCGGAAAAAAAGCGCGTCCGGAGAAAACGAGGTGCGCAAGTACGCCGAACAGCTTCGCAAGAAGCGGGAAGAAAAGAAGAAAACGGAATCCGGCGCGTGATTCTGCGGGAAGGGGGAAAGGGCGATGCCCTACGACGAAAGCATACTGCGCCGCGCAAGGGAGCGTTTCGAGGCCGAGCGCGAGGAGTGCCGCAAGACGCTGGAAGGGCGGCGGGAAAACGCCTATTTCCGCCAGCCGCGCTTGCGGGAAATCGAAACGGAACTGCGCAAAACGTCGGGGCAGGTTCTTGCCGCCGCGCTCCGTCGAGGCGGCGACCCCCGACAGGCCGCGGAAGAACTGCGAAAGCGCAATTTGAGCCTTCAGGACGAGAAGAAGGCGCTTTTAAAGCAAATGCGCCTCCCGGCGGACTACCTCAGCGAAAAGCCCGCCTGCCCGCTCTGCGGGGACAGCGGCTATCTGGACGACGGGCGGATGTGCCAATGCCTGCTGGACTACTGCGCGAAAGAGCAGAAAAAAGAGCTCTCAAAAATGCTTGACCTCGGCGCGCAAAGTTTCGACAGCTTTTCCCTGCGCTGGTACTCAACCCGCACGGACGGAGAACAGGGGATGTCGCCCCGCGCCAATATGGAAGGCGTTTACGAGGCTTGCGAGGACTACGCCCGCCATTTCAAGCCCGACAGCGGAAATTTGCTGTTCTTCGGCTCCGTCGGGCTGGGGAAAACGTTCCTGTCCGCCGCGATTGCGCGGGAAGTCAGCGCCGCCGGGTACTCCGTAGTCTACGACACCGCCGCGCATGTCTTCCGGCAGTTCGAGGCGGAGAAATTCGACCGCAACGAGGGCGCCGACCGCGACGTAAGCCGCGTTTTGCGTTGCGATTTGCTGATTTTGGACGACCTCGGCACGGAAATGCGCACGGCGTTCACAATCAGCGCGTTGTACCAGATTGTCAACACGCGCCTGATGGAGCGGCGCTCCACAATCTTGAACACCAACTTGGAGCCGTGCGAACTGTCCGAGCGCTATTCCCCGCAAATCGCCTCCCGCATTGAGGGAGAGTACCAGATTTTGAGCTTTTTCGGGGAAGACATCCGGCAGTTGCGCAAAGACAACGACGGACAGCCCCCGTATTAAGGGGCGCAAGGAAAGGAGTTTTACTATGGTAACGCGTTCTAATGAGTGCGCGTATCGTGACGAATGCCTCCGCGACGGCAAGGGCACGGTCAATATCAAGGACTTGGCAAACAAAGAGGGGCTTTACGGGCACGGGCGGCTGTTCGCGCACATCACCGTGGAGCCGGGGCGATCCATCGGCTTCCACGCCCACGAGCACGAGACCGAGTTCTTCTACATTATCAAGGGGGAAGGGCTGTTCAACGACAACGGCAAGCCCGTGACGGTGAAAGCCGGGGATGTCTGCGCCACGGGATACGGCGAGAGCCATTCCATGGAAAACGTCTCCGACGCGCCCATGGAAATGATAGCCCTGATTGTCATGGAGTGAGGCGGCTTCCGCGCCCCGCCGCGCTTCCCTGTGGGGGTATGACATGAACACTCAAACGCGAAATCGAATCGGCGTTATCTTGTGGGCGGGGCTGTTGCCCCTGCTCTTGTGCGCCTGCGGCGGCTACGCAAAGCAACTCGAACAGGGGCGCCTACAGCTTGAACGGGGGCAGTACGAGGCGGCGGCGGCGTCCTACGGCGCGGCGATTAAGCGCAAGCCCCGCCGCGCCGACGCCTACGAGGGGCGCGGCGACGTTTACGCCGCCCTTGCCGACCATGTAAAGTCCTACGGCGGCGAACAGTCCGCCTATCGCCGCGCCGCCATCGCCGATTACAAGAAAGCCTGCGAACTGGACGACAGCCCCCGGCGTAAAACAGCCCTGACGGACTACTATTTGCGCCTCGGAGACGAAGCCCTCCTGACGGCGCGGGACGAATCCGACCCGAACAGCGCCTACGCCTACGACATCGCCAACAGCTACTATCAGGCGGCGCTGGATTTCGACCGCTTGAACGGCTCCGCTTACGGGCGCATGGTCTGCCTTCTGTTGTTGCGGGATAAGCCCGAAGAGGCGCGGGAGCTTCTGCGCAAAGCCCGCGCCGTCACGGGAGACCCGGCTTTGACAGCGCAGTTGGGGGAGGTCAACGCGCAAATCGCGGCGCTGGAGGCGCAGACGCGCCGCGCCGAGGCCTTGCGCCTCCTGCGGAACGCGCCCTACTACGGAGACCCGGACATGTGCCGCATGAGCGCGGCGCAAGCGGCGGCGTTCGCAAAACTGATTTCCGACGGCTTGAACGGGAAATTTTACGGCTTTAGCGGCTACGGAAAGCCGCTTTACGAAAAGCCCGTCTACTGGGACGAGCCTTACCCGGTTATCGGCTACGGCTCCTATGAGACGAACCGGGGCAAAGCCATTTTGGCGGACTTGTCCGGCGACGGCGTTCCCTACCTCTGCCTGTTCAGCACGCTGGTCGGCGCAAACTCTTTCCAGATATACGGCTGGGCGGAAGGCGGATTGAAATTGGCGGCGGGGGAGGAATCTTGGGGCGGACATCAGGACGGCGAGCTTGTCGAACTCTCCGACGGCTCCGTCGTCCTCGCGGAGACCATGACCGGGGCGGACGGCGCGCACAGCGGGCAGGTTTTCCGCTTCCGCGACGGCGGCGCGGTCGTGACGGAAAGCTGGCACGAGGCGCGGGAGGACGGGGAAACCGTCGTGCGCGTTACCCGCGGCGGCGCGCAGGCGACGTATGCCCGCGCACAGTGGGAGCCGATTCCGGACCGCGTTTCGCCGCAAGCCCGCGATTTGCCTTACGCGTCCTTCTCCGACACGCTTTCCGCCGCCTGCCCCCTGCGGGACATGGCGGAATACCTGAACGAGTGGGCGGCGGCGTTGAGCGACGGCGCGGCGGAAACGGCGAAAATCCCGGCGGAATACTCCGACCGCCACCGCATGGCGGCGGCTATGCTCCACAAGCTGTTCGTGTTAGACCACCTTTCCATTGACGCGGACACCCGGCTGTGCTATGTCAAGCTGATTGACTGCAACGGCGACGGCATGGACGAACTGCTGGCGGCGTTTTCGGGGGCGTACCGCGCCGAAAACGGCGCGGCGTGCCAGTTCGCGCTCTACGAGTGGAAGGACGGCGAACTGCTGGAACATCCCGGCGGAAGCCGCTTTGACGAGTTGCGCGTCGCCCGCGACAGGAACGGCGGCGCCAAGGGCATACTGGGCATTGAGCGCGAAGGGACGCTTGTCCGCTACGCCTACGCGTTCCTGAACAACGCGGAAGAGTTCCAGTTTGACGCTACGAACAACCGATACGCGATTGTCAAGCGCGGGCAGTCCGCCGCTATCGCGGAATCGGAATACGCGGTTTTGACGGGGCGGTACGAGACGCTGGAATCCCTGATAGACTTTACCCGCCCCAACGCGGACAGGAACTACGAGCGGGTTATCGCGTCCCTGTACAACATGCGGGGCTGATTTTGGAGGATGGCAACATGCAAGAGTTTTTACGCCGCGCCTTGAGGCGCCCAAAGGGGCGCGGCGCGGGAATCCGGAAGGCGGTTTTGTTCGCGCTCGCGCTGTCCGCGCTTCTCCGCCTTGCGCCGCCGGTTCGGGCGGCGGAGGGCGCCGCGCAAGCCGGGGCGCCCGACGACGCGGGCGGCATCGCGGCGGAAGGCGGAAACGCGCTAAAAAGCCCGAACGCCCTTGGCGCGGGGTTCGCCTCCGTGCTCTATGACAGCGGCAACGGCCTGCCCACGTCGGAAGCCAACGACATCGTCCAGTCCGACGACGGCTTTATATGGATTGGAAGCTACGGCGGGCTGATTCGCTACGACGGGAAGGAGTTCCGGCGTTACGAGGGCGTCACAAGCGTAAAATGCCTGTTTGTCGATTCCAAACAGCGGCTTTGGATTGGCACCAACGACCACGGGATGTTTATGCTCCGGGACGAGGTTTTCACGCCTTACAACCGCGCCGAGGGCTTGCGCTCCTCGTTCGTGCAGGCCGTCGCGGAGGACTTGGACGGCAATATTTTTATCGCCACCACCATGGGCTTGGACTACATCGACCCGTCCGGGACGCTCCGCCACATCGACGACCAGCGCCTGAATATGGCGTACATCGTGGACTTGACCCTCGGCGCGGACGGCGCTATTTATGGCTCCACCAACAACGACGCCTTTTTCGCCGTCCGGAACTTGCAAGTGACGGCGTTCTACCGCGGGGAGGACCTCGGCTTTGCGAACCAAGTCAACGCGATTTACCCCGACCTCGACCGCCCCGGCTTCGTCTATCTCGGCACGCACGGCTCCGAAGTGATTTACGGCGACATCGCAAAGGGCATGGAGGGCTTTCAAACGATTTCCATCGCCCCCTTGCAGACCATACACGCCATGCGCCGCGCCAACGACTTGGTATGGCTCTGCGCGGAAAACGGAATCGGCTATCTGGACGGGGGGCGCAACTTCACGCAAATCCAAAACCTTCCCATGACCACGCAGATTCACCGCATGATGACGGACTATCAGGGAAACCTATGGTTTGCCTCCACGCGGCAGGGCGTCATGAAAATCGTGAAAAACCGCTTTACGGACTTGTTCCAAGCGGCGGAAATTGACCCGGCTGTCGTCAACAGCGCGTGCATATACCGGGGCTGCCTCTACGTCGGCACGGACAAGGGGCTTCTGATTCTGGACAAGGACTATCGAAAGGTAGAAAACAGCCTGACGGAGCGAATGCAGGGTTGTCGTATCCGCAGTATCAAAAAGGACGGCAAGGGCGCCCTTTGGCTCGGCACGACCAGCGTTCAGGGGCTCGTGCGTTACGACGGGGAAACGGGCGCTATCGCAAACTATACGGAGGACAACGGAATGCCCTCGAACCGCTCCCGCGTCATGCTGGAACTGTCCGACGGAAACATGGCGGTGGCGACAAACGCCGGGACGATGATTCTACAGGACGGGAAGCCGTCGTTCCTGTACGGAAACGCGCAGGGGCTGAACAATCTCGAAATCCTCTGTCTGGAAGAGGGCGCCGACGGCAAGCTGTACATGGGAAGCGACGGCGACGGCATTTATATCGCGGACAGGGCGCGGAGCAAAACCGTCACGCGGTTAGGGTTGGACGACGGCTTGGAATCGGAAGTGATACTCCGCATTAAGCGCGACCCCGTTGACCCGGAGCTGTTCTGGGTTATCACCAGCAACTCCATAGCGCGGCTGAAAGACGGGGCTGTCGTCACGCTGAAGCATTTCCCCTATTCCAACAACTTCGACCTCTATTTCAGCGACGGCGGCATGGTTTGGATTCTCAGCAGCAACGGCGTTTACGTCGTGCGGAGGGCGGACTTGCTCCGAGACCCCGAAAATATGGACTACACGCTTTTTGACACCGCCTGCGGCTTGCCAAGCGTGGCGACCGCCAATTCCTACAGCTATCAGGCGGAAAACGGAATGCTGTATATCGCGGGCTCCAAAGGCGTCAGCGCCGTGAATATCAACGGCGGCATTGAGGACGACGGCGAAATCCGCATGGCGGTTCCCTACCTGATGGTAGACGACCAATATTTGCCCGTGCGCGGGGAGGAAGTCCATATTCCGCCGGACTGCAAGCGGCTGCTCATTTACCCGTTTGTCTTTACCTATTCCCTGAGCAACCCGCACGTCACCTTCCGGCTGGAGGGCTTCGACGACGCGCCCGTGACGCTGACAAGGCGGGACTTGTCCGTCGTCGGCTACACCAATCTGGACGGCGGGACGTACCGCTTCCATTTGTCCGTCATCAACAGCAACACCGGGGAGGAAGCGGAAAGCCTTGTCGTCACGATTATCAAGGATAAGGCGCTTCACGAGCATTTCTGGTTCTGGGTTCTGTGCGCGCTGGCGCTCATGGCGCTTGTTTCCGGCGCGGTCACGCTCTATTTCCGCCGCAAAACCAAGATTCTTTTGAAGGAACAGGAAAAGACGAAAGAGCTTATCCGGGAAATCACCGTCGTGTTCGCCAAGTGCATTGACATGAAGGACCACTACACCAACGGGCATTCCGCCCGCGTCTCCAAGTATTCCGTCATGCTGGCGCGGCAGATGGGCAAGAGCAAGGAGGAAGTCGACAACATCCGCAATATCGCCCTTCTGCACGACATCGGCAAAATCAGCATTCCCGACAACATCCTGAACAAGCCCGGACGCCTTACGGACGAGGAGTTTGCCGTCATGCGGAGCCATTCCCAGCGCGGCTACGACATCCTGAAAGAAATCGCAATCGCGCCGGAACTGGCAATCGGCGCGGGCTTCCATCATGAGCGCCTCGACGGAAAAGGCTATCCGCAAGGGCTGAAAAACGAGGAAATCCCGGAAATCGCCCGGATTATCGCCGTGGCGGACACGTTCGACGCGATGTACTCCACGCGCCCCTACCGCAAGAAAATGCGCCTCCGCGACGCAGTGGCGGAGATTCAGAGGTCTTCCGGAACACAGCTTAGTCCGGAAGTCGTGGACGCCTTTATGAAGCTGGTCAAGAAGGGCGCGTTCGGCAAGCTCGAACCGCCCGACGATTCGCCAACCCCCGACGCGGAAAACCCGCGCCGGAACAAATAAGAGGAGGATTTTTCCCTATGCGCAACCCCGAACCCATAAGCACGCCACGCCACGCCGTCTCTGCGCGCCAAATCGCCAAGGCCGGGCTGGTTGCCGCCCTCTACGCGGTTCTGACGGTTTTCGCGCCCGTCCCGCAGTACGGCGGGATTCAGTTCCGCGTCGCGGAGGCTATGACCGTTCTGCCGTTCCTGTTCCCGGAGGCCGTTTTCGGGCTGACGGTCGGCTGTTTCGTCGCCAACCTGTTTTCGCCCTTCCTGCTGGACTGCGTCGTCGGGACTTCCGCCACGCTTCTGGCGGCGTTGTGGACATCCCGCCTGAAAAAACCGCTTCTGGCGCCCATGCCGCCCGTGGTCTGCAACGCCGTGATTGTCGGCGCGGAAATCGCGTGGTTTATGGCGCAAGACGGGGAAAACTTTCTCCGGGCGTGGCTCTTCAACGGCTTCACCGTCGGGTTCGGCGAACTGCTGGCTTGCTACGTCCTCGGACTGCTCCTCTTGCGGACGCTTCAAAAGCTGTCTGCGCGGCGGTCGTGAGCGCGGCGTGTCTCCGCCGCTACGCCTCCCCGCTTGGCGTCCTGACGCTCGCAAGCGACGGCGGTGCCCTGATTGGCTTATGGTTCGACGGGCAGAAACATTTCATGGAAACATACGGCGCGGACGGAAAGCGCGTCCTGCTGTCGCCGGAAGGCTGTCGGGAAGCGCCGCCGCCCGCGTTCGCGGAGGCGGAAGCGTGGCTGGACTGTTATTTCGGCGGCGGGATTCCCGATTTCACGCCCCCGCTCCGCCTGTGCGGGACGCCGTTCCGTCAAACGGCATGGCGCCTTCTGCTTGAAATCCCCTACGGGCATACGATAACCTACGGGGAACTCGCGGAACGCATGGGACGGGCGCGGATGTCAGCGCGGGCGGTCGGCGCCGCCGTCGGGCGCAATCCGGTTTCGCTGATTGTCCCCTGTCACCGGGTCGTCGGCGCGGACGGGAACCCGGTCGGCTACGCCGCCGGGACGGATACGAAAACCCGTCTGCTTGCGCTGGAACGGGCGAACGCCCGCAAATGAAAAAGGGGGCTGTCCCGAAAGCCGGGACAGCCCCTTTCGCGCCTTAGCGGACGCGGAAGCTCATGCAGTCGGTGCACTCGGCCTGCGTGGGGTGCTCCTCGTGCGTGCCCACCTGAATGCTGTCAAGGGCGCAGAACTCCTGCTCCCCGCAGTGATGGGCGCAGGAATCGACCGTGCAACGGATGCTGCGGTTAGGCGTTTCATGCGTATTCATGATAGAAGCCTCCTTCATTTTCCCCGGCGCTCGGCGCCGTTTCACGCTTACAGTATGCCCCGTTCCCGCGCCGCCATACGCCCCGCGCAAAATGTTTTAATTTCCCGTATTTTTCCTCAAATTGTCACCAAAATGTTTCTGGCTTTTCGCTCGCGGCTGTGGTAAAATGCCGCAAGAATGCGAAAGGGGGTGTTCCAAATGAGAAGCGTTGTCTGGATTGTCGCCGACGCATTGGAAAGTATCCCGATTCCGGATTTGGGGGTGTTCCGGTTGATGACCGTTATCTGGATTATAGCCGCGGTTGTCTTCGCGGCTGTGGAGGGCTTGACGGAAGGGCTTGTGTCGGTCTGGTTCGCCATCGGCGCGTTGGCGGGGCTGATTGCAAGCATTATGCGCTACGGCGCGCTGACGCAGTTGGCGGCGTTCGTCGCGGTGTCGGCAATCGCGCTGGCGGCCACCCGCCCGCTGGTGCGGCGCTACGCCGCCCAAGGCTATGTAAGAACCAACGCCGACCGGGTTATCGGGCAGACGGGGCGCGTGACGGAGACCGTGGACGCGGAAAGCGGCGCGGTGTACGCCGACGGCAAGACGTGGACGGCCCGCAGTTCTGACGGCACGGTACTGCCGGCGGAAACGGCGGTTCGGGTAGACCGCATAGAGGGCGTGAAGCTCTACGTGACAAGGGAGCAAGAAACAAGGGCGTAAAAAAAGGAGGGCACTATGAATTTCGGCGGCACGTTGGCAATTCTGTTAATCCTCATTGTCATTCTCGTGATGATTATACAGAACATCATCATTGTGCAGCAGTCCAAGGCGTTCGTGGTGGAGCGCTTGGGCGCGTTCTACGACGTTTGGCGCGTCGGACTGCACTTCAAAGTCCCGTTCATCATGCGCGTGGCGAAAAAGGTCTCCTTGAAGGAGCAGGTCGCCGACTTCGCGCCCCAGCCCGTTATCACGAAAGACAACGTCACCATGCAAATCGACACCGTGATTTATTATCAAATCACGGACGCGAAACTGTACACTTACGGCGTCGATAATCCCCTGAACGCCATCGAAAACCTGACGGCGACGACGCTTCGCAACATCATAGGCGACATGGAGCTTGACCAGTCCCTGACCAGCCGCGACACGATTAATACCCGTATGCGGGCGATTCTGGACGAGGCAACGGACCCGTGGGGAATCAAGGTCAACCGCGTGGAGCTGAAAAACATCATCCCGCCGCGTGAGATTCAGGCGAGCATGGAAAAGCAGATGAAGGCGGAGCGCGAGCGCCGCGAGGCGATTCTGCAAGCGGAAGGACAGAAGCAGTCGCAGATACTGGTGGCGGAAGGCGAAAAGCAGTCGGCGATTCTGCGCGCCGACGCCGAAAAGCAGGCGGCGATTCTGCAAGCGGAAGGCCGCCGGGAAGCGCGGATTCTGGAGGCGGAGGCGGAAGCCCAAGCCATTATGAAAGTACAGCAGGCTTTGGCGGATTCGCTGAAACTGCTGAACCAGTCGGCGCCGAACGACCAAGTGGTGAAGCTGAAAGCCTTGGAGGCTATGGCGAAACTCGCCGACGGCAAGGCGACGAAAATCATCATCCCGTCGGAAATCCAAGGGCTTGCGGGGCTTGCGGCGTCGGCGAAAACGGTCTGGGAGACCGCCGAACCGGAGAACTGAGCCGGACTTGCGAACCGGGCGCGGAAGCCTGTAACGCCTGCGAACCGGAAAGCGAATCCCTGCCGGAAAAAATGGAAGCCCTCCGGCGCGTCGGAGGGCTTTTGCATTTGCAATAAGCACTAATTTCAAATGTAAAAACAGCCTTAAAATTAGCGAAAACGCCATTGACATACAGGATGTTTTGTGGTACAATAAATCTGTTACGTGGTTCATTCGTGAACTGTGTGTCCTGGTAGCTCAGCTGGATAGAGCATCCGTCTCACGAACGGATAGGTCAGGGGTTCGAATCCCCTCCAGATATGTTTTCAGGCTTACGCCTGTTTTAAGGCAATCGGTTTCCGGTTGCCTTTTCTGCTGAAAAACGATTGCCGGGAGAAAAACGGAAACCCTCCGACGCGCCGGGGCGCCGGAGGGTTTCTGCAACAGGAAGGGCAAATTTTCATTCGTCGGTTTGCACAAATTCCGCGACGCTCCCCGCCTCATAACGTCTCTTCGTCCAGCGCGTCCTCCGCTTCCCGTATCCTGTCCTTGACATTCTCAATCAGCGCGGCGACAAAGGGGTCGGTTTTCCGCCGCCCGTAAAACCCGGACAGCGCCTGCAAAAAGCAGTCCAGCGCCTTTTTGGGGTCGCGGTCAACCACCAGCCCGTACAGGAACGCCTCCCCGACGCGGGACAGGATGTCCGGGCGGCAGAACTCCTCCTCGTCCGGGCGGTTTATCGCCTCCAGCGCCCGGAAGTACAGCTTCACCGCGTAGCGTTCGTTCTCCGCCACGAACTTTCCCTCCCGGTACATATCGCCCAGCTTGTACAGGCAGTTCGGGTCGTCGTAGAGCAACGCGCCGAGGTTGTAATAATAATAGGCCTTGGCGAAGTCGGGCGGCTGGTGTCGCCCGTAATAGTAGCAGTATCCCAGATTGCAGATAGCGCGCTTGTCGCCCGCGTTGGCGGCGATTTCGTACAGTTCCACGGCCTTCTGATAGTCGCGCTTCAGATACGTGCCGTTGTAGTACATCGCGCCGAGGTTGAGCGCGGCGCCGGGGATTCCGCGCTCCATGCAGAGGCGGTAACAGCGTATGACGGTCTCCATCACATCGGGAAAGCGCGTGCGGTCGTGGTGCTCGCAGGCCCACTGGAACACGGCGGCGTAGTTGCGGTCGGCTAAAAAGCCGGACAGTTCCTCGATGTCGTCCACGAACGATTCCGCGTAACGCTCCCATTCGTCGTCCTCGTCGGCGTCGTACTCCGCCTCCGTAATCGTGCGCAGTATCCGCTTGGTCTTGCCCACGGGATACGGCGCGTCCTCCTCCGTGTGAAACTCGACGCTCTCCACAATCCCCTTGTGCAGACGGTTTTCGTACCCGAACGGGACAAGCACGTAACTGTCGGCGGAGATTTTTTCGTCGGCAATGTAGAAGTAGGATTTTCCTATGTTTTTGGGACGCACCAAACAATAACGGTATTGTTCCATGCCGTCACCCCCTGTCAAATCGCGGCGTTTTCCCGTATTATAGCATTCTTTCGGCGCGGGCGCAAGGCTCCGGGCGGAACTTTCTCCGCCCGCGTTCGTCAAAACGACGAAAGAATTTCGCCCGGCGCCGCTTTTCCTCCGAAACTTGCGAGGATTTCTTCTTTACCTTCCGGCTTTTTTGTGATATAATAAAGTATTATCATATTCGGAAGCGGAAAGGGGGCGGACTGTGAAGTTCAGGAAATGGGACATCGCCGCGCCGAATCCGGAGGCGGTCGCGGCGTTGCGAAAGGCGGGCTATCCGTCGTTGCTGGCGTCGGTTCTCGCGGCGCGGGGAATCCATACGCCGGAAGAGGCGCGGACGGCGCTGGCGGAAGAAAAGCGGCTTTCCGTGTCCCCCATGCTCATGAAGGACATGGACAAAGCGGTAGAGCGCGTCCGGCGCGCCCTCCGGGACGGGGAGACCGTCGCCGTTTTCGGAGATTACGACGTTGACGGGATTACATCCACCGTACTGCTGACCGACTATCTGAGGCGTTGCGGCGCGAACTGCCTGCGGCACATCCCGCGCCGCATTGAAGACGGCTACGGGCTCTCCTCCGAGGCGATAGGCAGGCTCCGCGAACAGGGCGCGTCGCTCATGATTTCCGTTGACTGCGGAATCACCGGAAACGAGGAAGTAGCCTACGCCAACTCTATCGGGCTCGACGTGGTTGTGACCGACCATCACGAGTGCAAGGAGGCGTTGCCGGAAGCCGTCGCCGTCGTTGACCCGCACCGCCCCGACTGCCCCTACCCGTTCAAGCATTTGGCGGGCGTGGGCGTCGCGCTGAAACTCGTCATGGCGCTGGGCGGCGAGGAACAGGCCGACGCGCTCTTTTCGCGCTACTGCACGCTGGCGGCTATCGGCACTATCGCCGACGTTATGCGCATGGAGGGGGAAAACCGGACGATTGTTTCGTGCGGGCTGGAAGCCCTGCCCCGCACGGATTTTCCCGGCGTCCACGCGCTGTGCAAGGAAGTCGGGCTGTGGGATAAGCCCGTTACGTCCACGCAAATCGGCTTCGTCTTAGCCCCGCGAATTAACGCCGCAGGGCGCATGGGGCAGGTAAATTTAGCCGTGGACTTGCTGGAATGCCGCGACCCGGCGCGGGCGGAGGATTTGGCGAAAGCGTTGTGCGGGCTCAACCGGGAGCGCCAAGCCGTGGAACAGGCGATTTTCGCCGACGCCGAACGGCAGATAGCCCGCCTTCCCGACGACCAGCGAAACGCGCTCGTGCTCTCAAGCAACGACTGGCACCAAGGCGTGGTTGGGATTGTGGCGTCAAGGCTGACGGAAAAGTACGGCTGTCCAAGTTTCATGATACAGTTCCGCGACGGCGTGGGCAAGGGCTCCTGCCGCACCTGCGGCGGGTTCAACCTCTTCGCCGCGCTGGAATCCTGCTCCGACCTGCTGGAAGGCTTCGGCGGACACGCGCTGGCGGCGGGCTTTACCATCCGGAAGGAAAACGAGGGGGCGTTCCGGGCGCGGATGAACGAGCGCGTGAAAGAGACGTTAGGCTCGGAGCCTTGCGAGGCGTCCCTGCGCGTTGACGCGGTCATCACGGCGCCCGGAGAGGCGACGCTGGAACAGGTTCGCCGCCTTGACGCGCTGGAGCCATACGGCACGGGCAACCCGCGCCCGGTGTTCGCGCTGATGGGCGCGGCGGCGGAGGGCGTGCAGGGCGTCGGGCAGGGGCGGCATACGAAATTCCGCCTTGCCAGAGGCGCCGCCCATTTCGACGGCATTTTCTTCTCCGTCACGGAGGAGGAGTGCGGAATACGCCCCGACATGCGCGTAGACGCCGCGTTTTATCTACAGCCGAACACGTTCCGGGGCGCGACTTCCTTGCAGTTGCAGTTGCTGGACATCCGCCCGTCGCTGTGCGCGAGCCGGGGCGAGCAGGAATCTTTGGATTTGCTCAACCGCCTGACGGACGGCGACGAGCTGTCGGCGCAGGAAATCCTACGCCTGAGCGCGTCGCGGGAGCAGTTCGCCGACTGCTGGCGGGCGTTGCAACGCCTTTTCCGCCGCGAGCGCCCGCGCCGGACGGATGCGGAAATAGAAACGGACACCTTGCCCTGCCTGCGGGATTTGGCGGCGGAAATCGGCGGGTGCGAGGGCTTTTTACGGGCAGCGCTTGCGCTGTCGGTGTTCGAGGAGCGCGGCCTGATTCGCGTTGCGGAGCGCGGCGACCGCATGACGATAACCATGCTTCCGCGCAGCGGGAAAGTGTCGCTGAACGACTGCCCGTATTTAATGCGGCTAAAGCCTGAAAGAGAGTGAGGGTGATTTCCATGACGGACGGAACTGTCAACGCGACGAGGATACCGGAGGGACAAGAGGCGCGCACGGCGCCGGACGACGTTCCGTCCGCGCCGCAGGAAACGGCGTCGCGGGAAGACGCCGGGACGCGGGCGGAAACGCCCGAACGGATAGCGGCGCCCGCGCCGACAGAGGCGGCGGAACGCAAAAAAACTCCCGCGCCGCCGCCCGTAGCGGTTCCCATTGAGGAGCAATTCAAGAATCTGGAAATGACGGTGCGGGAGTACAACCCGCAGGCGGATTTTGACCTTATCCGCCGGGCGTATGAGTACGCCCGGAAGGAGCACAACGGGCAGTTGCGCAAGAGCGGGGAGCCGTACATCATACACCCTATCGCGGTGGCGCAGATTATCGCCGGGCTGAAGCTGGATTCCGAGTCAATCGCGGCGGCGCTCCTGCACGACGTGATTGAGGACACCCCCGCCACCCATGAGGACGTGGCGCAGATGTTCGGGGAGACTATCGCCGACTTGGTGGAGGGCGTCAGCAAATTGACGCGCATTCAGTACGACACCGTGGAAGACGAGCAGATGGAGAATTTCCGAAAAATGCTCATGGCGATGAATCAGGACATCCGGGTTATCCTTATTAAAATCTGCGACCGCCTGCACAACATGCGCACCATGGATTTCCAGCCGCCCCACAAACAGCGCCAGAAATCCTTGGAGACCATGGAAATATACGTGCCGATTTCCTACCGCCTTGGCGTCCGGCGCGTTCAGGCGGAGTTGGAGGACTTGTCGCTCAAATACCTTGACCCCGTGGCTTATGAGGAAATCATGGACGAGGTTCAGCGGCAAAGGAACTGGTACGAGGGGAAAATGCGGCGGGTCGCGCAACAGATTCACGACTACCTGACCGGGGAGAACATCGACAACGAGGTGTCCGGGCGGATAAAGCGCCCTTACTCCATCTACCGCAAAACGATTATGCAAGACCGCTCCATCCGCGATATTTTCGACCTGTTCGCCTACCGCATTATTGTGAACACAGTCGGGGACTGCTACCACGTCTTAGGGCTGATTCACGATTTCTACCAGCCCCTTCCGGGGCACTTCAAGGACTATATCGGCAATCCCAAACGCAACGGCTACCAGTCCCTGCACACTATCGTCACGACCGGGAACGAGCACGATTCCCCCTTTGAGGTGCAAATCCGCACGAAAGAAATGCACCAAGTGGCGGAATTTGGCGTCGCGGCGCATTGGAAATATAAGCAAGACCAGAACGGCGTGAAAACGGGCGCGGGCGACAGCCATTACGACGAGGGTTACCGCTGGGTTCAACAGTTGCTGGACAATCAGGACGGCGCCGAACCGGAGGATTATATACACTCGCTCAAGTTCGACCTGTTCGACGACAAAGTGTTTGTGTTCACGCCCAAAGGGGAAGTGCGGAGCCTTCCGGCGGGCGCCACGCCCATCGACTTTGCTTACGCCATCCACTCCGACGTGGGCAACCAGATGACGGGAGCCGCCGTCAACGGCAAAATTGTGCCACTGGACTACCAGCTCAAAAACGGCGACCGCGTGGAGGTCAAGCGCTCCAAGTCGTCCAAGGGACCAAGCCGCAACTGGCTTCAAATTGCGAAATCTAATCAGGCGCGGAGCAAAATCCGGCAGTGGTTCCGCACGGAAAAGCGGGACGAGAACGTTATCAACGGGCGTCAGGCGCTGGAGGAGGAGTTAAAGCGCTACAATCTGCGCCTGAAAGACGCCACGACCCCGGAAATGCGGGAAATCCTGCTCAACAATACCGCGTACCGCACCTTGGAGGACTTGTACGCGGCGATTGGCTACGGCGCGTTCACGGCGCACAAGGCGGCGATGCGGGTGGAGAACGAGTACAGGCGCACGGAGAAGCAAAAGCGGACGGAGGCTTTGCAACCGGAAGCGCCGCAAGCCCGCGAACCGACCGCCCCCGCAGAACCCGCCCCCGCCGAACAGGGCATTGTCGTCGGCGGGCTGGACAACTGCCTTGTCAAGTTCGCCCGCTGTTGCGCGCCCGTGCCCGGCGACCCAATCAAGGGCTTCATCACCAAGGGTTACGGCGTGTCCGTGCACCGCGCCGACTGCCCCAACGCGTCCGCGGAGCGCATGGCGGCGTCGCCCGGACGCTGGGTCAAGGTCTCGTGGGGCGCGGGGCTGAACGAAAGCTATCCGACGGCGGTGGAGGCGGTCTGCCGCGACCGCCCGAAACTTATGCTGGACATCGCCTCGGCGCTGGCGGATTCCATAGCCACGGCGCGGAGCTTCCACATACAGTCCACCGACGACGGAATGGCGCTCTGCCGCCTTGAAATGCGCGTGCCCAACAAGGCGGAGGTTGACCGCCTGATGAGGAAGGTTATGCAGGTTTCGGGCGTCCTGCAGGTCACGCGCCCGGCGAAATAGCGCCGGGGGAAGGGGGAAGCGGTTATGCGGGCAGTGTTGGCGCGGGTTGCGAGCGCGTCCGTGCGGATTGCGGGGGAAACCGTCGGCGAAATCGGGGCGGGGTATCTTGTTCTGCTGGGCGTCGGTCCGGCGGACACCGAGGAGACCGCCCGCAAATTGGCGGAGAAAATCTGCAACCTGCGGATTTTCGAGGACGAAAACGGGAAAATGAACCGCAACTTGGAACAGGCGGGGGGCGCCCTGCTTGTCGTGTCGCAATTCACCTTGTACGCGGACACGTCGTCCCGGCGTCCGGGGTTCTCAAGGGCGGCGAAGCCCGACATTGCCGCGCCGCTGTACGAGCATTTCATGCGATGCTGTCGGGAACGGGGCTTCCGCGTGGAGCACGGCGAGTTTGGCGCGGATATGCAAGTGGAATCCGTCAACGACGGGCCCGTTACCATCTGGTTCGATACGGACGGCAAATAACGGAAAGGGGGCTTTCTTTTGGACGTGCAATGCTTGCAAGTGGGCATGATTGAGACCAACTGCTATCTGCTGTGCGATACGGAAACGCGCAAATGCGCGGTAATCGACCCCGGCGACGAGGCGGGGCGGATTGCCGTGGCAGTCCGCAAAAGCGGCTGTGCGCCGACGGCGATACTGTTGACGCACGGGCACTATGACCATACGGAAGGCGTCGCGGAACTGCGCCGCGCCTTCCCCGGACTGCCCGTCTACCTGAACCGCGAGGACACGCCCGCCGCAGGCGCCCCGGCGTCGCTGTTCCCGCCCGTCCCGGATACCGTCCCCTACGGCGAGGGCGACAAAGTCAGCGTCGGGAATCTGACGGTAAGCGTAATCGCCACGCCGGGGCATACGAAAGGCTCCGTTTCCCTGATTTGCGGCGACGCGCTGTTCAGCGGCGACACACTGTTCGCCGGGGACTGCGGACGCACGGACTTATGGGGCGGCGACATGGAACAAATGCTATATTCCCTTGGCAGATTGGGAAGCCTTGGCGGAAACTTTAAGGTCTATCCGGGGCATATGGAGGCGTCAACGCTGGAACGCGAGCGGGCGTGGAACCCGTGGGTAAAGCAGGGAATGCGGATGTTGCAATCCGCGAAGGAAGCGTAAACATGAAACTGGAACTGCGCGGGCATAACGAACGCTATACGGTGGAACAGAGCATGTTAAACCTGTTTCCGGGGGAGCTGCCCGTATACGGAACGCTTGCGGGCGACGAGCCGCGCCGCGCTGTCGTGGAGTTGTCGGAGACAGGAAGCCAAGCGCGGATTGCGGTGGAATTGTCCTATGACGGCAAAACGGCGCGGAAAGAGCGCACGGAGGTTTTGCCCGATACGGAGTACGAAAAGGAGCGCATACGGCGGCGCGGAATCGGGCGTTGCTTTTACGACGCGGCGATAGAGGTTACGGGGACGCGCCCGCCGTGGGGCATGTTGAGCGGCGTCCGCCCCGACAAACTCGTGACGGCGGCTCTGCTGTCGGGCAAGAGCGAAGCCGAGGCGCGGCGGATGTTGGAAGAGACCTACGCGGTCACGCCGGAACGGGCGGCGCTTGCGCTGGAGACGGGCAGAACCGCCTATCGAACGGCGTTGCAGTTGGGCGAACGCGACATAGCGGTATATGTCGGCGTTCCGTTCTGCCCGACGCGCTGCGCGTACTGTTCCTTTGTCAGCCAGTCGGTGGAGAAAAGTTTTAAATTAGTCGAGCCGTATTTGGAGGCTTTGACGGCGGAAATCCGGGAGGGCGGCGCGTTGGCGCGGCGTCTCGGACTGCGCGTCCGAGCGTTCTATATGGGCGGCGGCACCCCTACAACCTTGACGCCCCGACAGCTTTCCGACGTTCTGACGGCTTTTGAAACGTCCTTTGATACTTCCTATTGTACGGAAAGAACCGTCGAGGCGGGGCGCCCCGACACCATCACGGCGGAAAAGCTGTCCGTCTTACGGGCGCACGGCGTTGACCGCGTGTCGGTCAATCCCCAGAGCATGGAGGACGGCGTGCTAAGGGCTATCGGGCGGCGGCATACGGCGGCGGACGTTGAAAGGGCTATGGAACTGGCGTCGGCGGCGGGCTTCCCGCATATCAATATGGACGTTATCGCGGGACTTCCCGCGGATACCCCCGCAGGATTTGAGCGCACGTTGCGCCGTTGCGTCGCGTTCGCGCCGGACAATCTCACCGTGCACACGTTGGCCTTGAAGAAAGGAAGCCGCGTCCTGACGGAAGGCTTGGCGATTCCCGACGCGGCGTCCGTGGGGGCTATGCTGGATTTCGCCGCGCCGACGCTGCGCGGCGCGGGCTACGCGCCCTACTACCTCTACCGCCAGAAATACATGTCGGGCAGTTTTGAAAACATCGGCTGGGCAAAGCCCGGCGCCGAATGCCTGTACAACATCGTGATTATGTCGGAACTCTGCGCAATCCTGTCGTTCGGCGCGGGCGGCTCGACGAAACTTGTAGACCGCCGCGCCAACCGGATACGGCGCCTGTTTCATCCCAAGTACGCGGAGGAATACATAGCGCGTCCGGAGAAGCGCGGGGCGGATTTTGCGGAAATCGCGGCGTTTTACGGCGACGCCTAACGGAAAAGGGAGGAACCACCATGTACGAAAAATTTTATGCGTTCTTGGACACGGCGAGAAAGGCGGCGAAGGAAGCGCGTCACGCGGCGGAGAGCGCGGCCTATCTGGCAAAGAAGGAAGCCGGGAAAGCGGCGTCCGGCGCACAGTTGAATATAAAAATCCTCTCGAAACAGCGGGAGATTCAGTCGGCTTATCAGGAAGTCGGCAAGCTGATGTACAATAAGCACATCGGCGCGGACGGCGAATCGGACGGCTTAATGGAAAAGCTGGAGGCGCTGGACGCGTTGCACTTGGAGCTCGCGGAACTGGAAAAGCAGTCGGGGCGGGTTTCCGTCGTGCGGACGTGCCCGACTTGCGGCGCGGAGCACGAGGAGGGCGACGCCTACTGCCGCGAATGCGGGGAGAAGTTCGACAAGTCCAAATAATCCCGCCGGAATAAAGCCCCGCTTGTTTCCATAAGCTGGGCAAGGGAAACGTCCGCGCCGCAACCGTCGCGGGCAAACTGAAAAAGAAGGACGCCGACGCCGCGACGGTATCGGCATATGGAAAGGGAATCGCAGATGGCAGGAGCGAAAAAGCAGTCATTTTTAGGCGGGGCGGCGGTGCTGGCGGGCGCGGCGCTGGTGGTCAAGCTGATTGGCGCCGCCTACAAAATCCCGCTCAACAACATTCTGGGCGCCGTGGGCAAAACCTACTTCAATACCGCCTACTATATTTACAACGTGCTGTTGACAATCTCCACGGCGGGGTTGCCGCTGGCGATTTCGCGCCTGACAAGCCAAGCCTACGCGCAGGGGCGCGAAAACCAGAAGCGCAAACTCTTTCAAGTCGCCTTGCGCCTGTTCTTTGCGTTGGGGCTTGTCGGCTCCGCGTTCATGTTCTCCCGCGCCGGGTGGCTCGCGGCGCGGCTCAACAACCCGATGGCGCGTCTGCCCGTCAAGGCGCTGGCTCCGGCGGTGTTCTGCGTGTGCCTGCTGGCCTGTATGCGCGGCTACACGCAGGGACAGGGCGACATGACGCCCACGGCGGCCTCGCAAATCTTGGAGGCCATGTGCAAAGTCTTTATCGGGCTTCCGTGCGCGTGGTACGCGATTTATCTGGGCATGGGTCTGGACGCGGGCGCGGCGGGCGCCATTTTAGGCGTGACCGTCGGGACCGTCCTTTCCATGTGCTTCCTGATTTTCTATTTGAACCGCCGCAGGGGCGCCGCGATTTCTTCGGACGTTCCGGACAGTAGCGGCGCGATTTTAAAGAGCATCTTAGTCATTGGCATTCCCATTACGTTGAGCAACTCGGCGATGAGCATTATCAACATCGTGGACACGACGGTTGTCATGGGACGCTTGCAGACGGGATTGCATTTCACGGAAGAACAGGCGGCGGCGTTGAACGGGCAGTACGGCTTCGCCATGGACATGATAAACATGGTCGTGGCGTTCGCGTACCCGGTGACCATGAGCCTGTTGCCCACGGCTTCGGCGGCGCTGGCGCGCCGCGACACTGCGGAAGTTGACCGCATTGTCTCCGCCGCGTTCCGCGTCATTACGTTTCTGGCGTTGCCCGCCGGAATCGGGCTTTCCGTGCTCTCCACGCCCATTATGCGCGTGATACTCCCCGCCCAACCGGGCGCCGCGCTCGCGGCGGGGCCGCATTTGCGCATACTCGGCTTTGCCTGCGTCCTGATTTTCCTCATGATTCTGACAAACGCGATTTTGCAAACCTACGGGCGCGAAATCATTCCCATTTTCACGGTCGTGGCGGGCGGCGTGACAAAAGTCACAATGAATTATTTCCTTGTCGGGACGCCGGAAATCAACATCAAGGGCGCGCCCATTTCCACGCTCTGCTGTTATACGGTCATTGTCGCGCTCAACCTGATTTTCGTATGGGTCTATTCGCCGCAGAAGCCGCGCTACCTGCAACTGTTCATGAAACCTCTGGCGGCGTCGGCGCTGATGGGCGGCGCGGCGTGGGCGGCGTATGGGTTCGCGTCGCGGCTGGTTTCGGGCGGCGGAAGCGTGTCGTTCGGGCAGAACGCGCTTTGCACGTTCTTCGCAATCGGCGTGGGCGGCGCCGCGTACCTCGTACTGGTCATCGCCATGGGCATTATCCGGGCAGAGGACGTGCGCTCCGTCCCGCACGGAAAGACGCTGATTCGGATTCTTCGCTTGCGATAAAAAACTTGCAAAAGGGGACGGAATATGATAAATTTTCCCTGTAAGGAACGCTACGGCTGGGAGGACTTGCTGGAGATTGTCCGCGACTTGCGCTCCCCGGAGGGCTGCCCGTGGGACAAAGTCCAAACGCACGCTTCCATTCGCCGCAACTTCTTGGAGGAAGTCTACGAGGCGCTGGACGCCGTCGACCGCGACGACGCCGAAAACATGCGCGAGGAATTGGGCGACGTGCTGTTGCAGGTGGCGCTTCACGCGCAAATGGAGGCGGAGCGCGGGCGTTTCGATATGGCGGACGTAGTGGACGCGCTGACGCGCAAACTGCTTTACCGACATCCGCACGTGTTCGGCGGCGCGGAGGCGGCGAAAAGCGGCGAAGAGGCGCTGGCGAACTGGGAGGCGCGGAAGCGCACGGAAAAAGGCTTTGGAAGCGTCGCGGACGCCGTGGAGTCGGTGCCGCACACGCTCCCGGCGCTGTGGAGGGCGGAAAAAATACAGAAGAAGGCGGCGAAAGCCGGCTTTGAGTGGGAAAACGTATTCCACGCGCTGGAAAAGGTCGAGGAGGAAGTCGGGGAACTGCGGGAGGCGTTGGAAACCGGGGGCGCGTATGACGCGCCGCACGGCGTCCGGGAAGAAGCGGGGGACGTTCTGTTCATGACCGTCTGCGTACTGCGGATGTGCGGTCTTGACCCGGAGGACGCCCTGCACCGTACCTGCGACAAATTCGAGCGGCGTTTCCGGGGCGCGGAGGAGGCGGCGGACAAGCCCCTTTCGGAGTATACGGAAGAGGGATTAACCGCGCTCTGGCAGGAGGCAAAACGAAAGCTGGCGTCTGCGGAACATCCCGCCGACGCGTGAAGCGGAAGAAAGACAGAGGACGCGTCCCGCCGACGGGCGCGGAGATTGAACGGGAGGATTCCACATGAACAAAAACGAGCTTGTCAGCGCGGTCGCGGACGCGGCGGACATTTCCAAGAAGGACGCCGACGCCGCTATTACGGCGTTGGTGGACGTTATCACGGAAGCCCTGAAAGAGGGCGAGAAGGTGCAGCTTGTCGGTTTCGGCACGTTTGAGCTCCGCAAGCGGAGCGCCCGCACGGGGCTTAATCCCCGCACGCAGGCGCCGATAGAAATCGCCGAGTCGATTGTGCCCGTGTTCAAACCCGGCAAGATTCTCAAGGACGCCGTGTCGCGCAAGGAATAACCATGCGGCTGGACAAGTATTTAAAAGTGTCGCGGCTGGTGAAGCGGCGCACGGTCGCCAACGAAGCCTGCGACCATGGGCTTGTGGAAGTCAACGGGCGCCCGGCGCGGGCGTCGTATGAGGTCAAGCAGGGCGACAAAATTACCTTGCGCGTCGGGGCGCGCACCCTGACCGTGGAGGTTCTGACCGTACAGGAATCGGTTCGCAAGGAGGACGCCGCCGGGATGTACCGGGAGGTGTGAGCTTGTCCGGCGGGCGCGGCGGGAAAATCCGCTTCTAATCCTCCCCCTCGCGGCATAAGCTGATAGCCAAAAGGGGGAGGGCGTATGAATGAAATGACAGCCGGGGCGCACCGGGTGGAAATCGTCGGACGGCAGAAGCTGACCGTCTCCGGCGTGGAGGACGTGGAGCGCTTTGACGAGGGCGGGATTGTGATGTCCACGGCGGCGGGCGCACTGGTCGTTACGGGGGCGGAACTGCATATCGGCAAGCTCTCCCTTGACGGCGGCGAACTCCATGTGGAGGGCAAAATAGATTCCGTGGCCTACGAGGACGCCCCGCAGGAGCGGAGCGGCGGATTCTTAGGCCGCCTGTTCGGGTAACATGGAACTTGTCATCACAAGACAGCTTGTCCAGTTCCTCCAATCCGTCCTGCTGGGAATCTCCGCCGGGGCCCTCTACGACGCCTTGCGCCCTTTCCGCGCCCTCCTGCCCCGCCTTGTCGGCTTCCTTGACTTCCTCTACGGCCTCGCGCTGACCGCCGCCGTGCTCGCCTTTCTGCTCCGCCCCGCCGACGGCGAACTGAGGG
Source organism: Oscillibacter sp. (assembly GCA_017527365.1). GTDB lineage: Bacteria > Bacillota > Clostridia > Oscillospirales > Oscillospiraceae > Oscillibacter. Next base: position 3,451 of record JAFXQD010000075.1, on the reverse strand, counting down.
GCTTCATGCTCTTGGGCGCGGCGGGCGGGCTGGTTCTCTTTTTCGGGCTGTTCTCCCGCCCGTTGCGCCCGGCGTGGCGCTTCTGGGCGGAAACCCTCGCCGCGACGGTCAAACTTTTCCTCGCGCCGCTGGTTCGGCTGAAAATTTTTTTAAAAAAATCCGTCCGAGGCGGAAAAAACCTCTTTTATTTTGCGGGAAAATGCTATACAATACGGAGAGGCTTCCGGGGCGCGCCTCCCGGAAAGCGCAAGACAGGGGGTGTCGCGCATGACCCGAAGAAAAAGCAGGGCGGAACAGAAAAAACCGCGTCACATCAGCGTCGCGGTCATTGTGCTGGCGCTTGCGGCGCTGGCCGTCATGGGCTGGCGGCTCAACGAGCTTCACGCGCAGCTGCAAACGGCGCGGTTCGAGCGCGACCGTTATCAGGAGCAGGTCAAGGACATGGAAGAAAAAAACGCGTCCCTCTCCGCCAACATCGAAGAGGGCGTGACGGATGAGAAAATAGAGGACATCGCCCGCAACGAATACGGGATGGTTCTTCCGGGCGAATACGTCTTTTACAACACGGGCAACACAACAGGATAATTTCATGGAAGGAGAACACAGGGGATGGAGCCGCAGGCAGGGACGATTGAAGTGGGAGCCATTATGGAGGGCAAAGTCACCTCTATAACCAATTTCGGCGCGTTCGTGGATTTGGGGAACCGCCGTTCCGGACTAGTGCACATTTCGGAAATCGCCAATACCTTTGTCAACAACGTGCGCGACTTTTTGGAAGAGGGGCAGAGCGTGAAAGTTCTCGTGCTGTCGGCGGACAACGGGAAAATCAACCTCTCGATTAAGAAAGCCCAGCCGCGCCCGGCGCCGCCGCGTCCGGGCGGCGGCGAAAAACCTCGTCCGGCGGCGCCGCGCCCGGCGTCGGGCCGTACATACGCCCGCGCCCAAGGGGAGACCCTCCCCCCCTCCGGCGACCAAGCGTTTGAGGACAAGCTGAAGCGTTTCCTCTCCTCGTCGGAAGGAAAAATGGCCGACCTGAACCGGAGCGCGGAGGGCAAGCGCGGCGGCGGACGCAGAAGAAGATAACCCTCCTGCCCGCGTATTCTGAATCCTTGGGAGATAGAACTGATGTATTTGATTAAAACGCTTAACAAAATCGCCCCGGAAGGCCTCGCCCGCTTTCCGGAGGAACGTTACCGCTACGGCGAAACCTATGCCGGGGAGGACGCCATACTGGTGCGTTCGGCGAACCTGCTGGACTACCAGTTTCCGAAGAATCTGGTAGCGATTTCCCGCGCCGGGGCGGGCGTGAACAATATCCCCGTTGACCGCTGTTCGCAGGCCGGGATTGCCGTGTTTTCCACGCCCGGAGCCAACGCCAACGCCGTGAAAGAGCTTGTCCTGTGCGCCATGCTCATGGGCTCCCGCGACGTGACGGGCGCCATCCGCTGGGTGCGCCGTCAGGCGGCGGCGGGCGTCGATGTCAGCACGGTGGTAGAGCGCGGAAAGTCCGCGTTCATCGGCCCGGAGCTCTACCGCAAAACGCTCGGCATTATCGGGCTTGGCGCCATCGGCTCCCTTGTGGCGAACACCGCCATTTCCCTCGGCATGGAGGTCTACGGCTACGACCCCTTCCTGTCCGTGGACGCCGCCCTGCGCCTTGACCATCACATCCGCGTCGTTTCCGACTTGAAGGAACTGTATAGGCGCGCCGACTACGTCACAGTCCACGTGCACTTCAACGACCAGACCCGCCATATGATTAACGAAGAGGCGATAGAGGCGATGAAGCCGGGCGTCCGGTTCATTAACTTAGCTCGCGGGGAAATCGTGGACGACCGCGCCATGCTCTCCGCGCTGGACAACGGCAAAGTGTCCGTGTACGTCACGGACTTCCCGACAAATCAGCTCTTGACCTCTCCGCACGTAATCGCAATGCCGCATTTGGGCGCGTCCACGCCGGAGAGCGAGAAAAACTGCGCGGTCATGGCTGTGGAGGAGCTCAAGGACTATCTGGAAAACGGCAATATCCGAAACTCGGTCAACATGCCGGCGGTGTCCATGGAGCGGAGCGGCGCCATGCGTATTTGCGTCATTCACAGGAACATTCCCTCCATGCTGGCGAATATCACGGCGCTGTTGTCGAAAGACGGCGTGAACGTGGAGAATTTGAGCAACAAGTCACGCGGGGATTACGCTTACACCATGGTCGATATGGCGGCGGCGGTGGAGCAGAGCGTGATAGAACACCTGCAAACGCTGGCAAACGTCATTCGCGTGCGCGTCATTGCCTGATTGACAAACCGCGCAGAACTTGCTATAATAAAGGGCAACGCGTCTCAAGGGCGTGTTCCCTTTCTTTACAAGCCCTCGTAGCTCAGTTGGATAGAGCATTCGCCTCCTAAGCGAAAGGCCACGCGTTCAAATCGCGTCGAGGGCGCCATATAACCGGGCGTAGCGCAGTTGGTAGCGCGCCTGCTTTGGGAGCAGGTGGCCGGGCGTTCGAGCCGCCCCGCTCGGACCATTGCGAAACCCGCAAGCCGTCACGGTTTGCGGGTTTTTCGCGTCTTGCGAGCGAAAGGCATTTGTTAGTAACGCGTCAGTAACCGCCGCCTTCCTCTTCGGAACGTCTGCGCCCGCCAATGCGCCAACGTCTTTCGCCATCCCTTGTACGCCCGCATTGAAGAAGGGCATAACCGCGTTCGCGGCGCGGGACACTTTGCCGCCCTTGCGGAAGTCCACCGTGATTTCCATAGCGACGCGGAAAGCCGTCTGCGGGTCTGCGCCGTCCTCCCGAAACATCTCATACGTTGCGAAGCGCGGCCCCGCCTCCACCGTGCGGGAAACAAACTCAATCGCTTTCAGGGGCGTTTTCAAAGCCTCCAGAACGCGTTGCGTCGCGTTTGCGGGTCCCCTTGGATTTCGGAAAGAACCTTCTTAGGCAGTTTGGTATCCACGCCCCATGCGCCGGACTGCCCGCCGCCTAAAGCGAGATGTAATACGGGTTGACGTTCGGCGAGTTCCGCGCCTTGGCGATTGCGGCAACGTAGCTTTCGGCAATTTTGGGGATTAGCTTCAAGCGGTGTTCGAGAGCGGAATAGATAAGCGCGGTTTGAATGTCGCGGGGCGCGTTGAAAAACAGGCTCCGCGTGATGTTCCAGCCCGTTATCATGGAACTGACAAAGCGCGTGACTTTGTTGAACGGCTGTAGAAGTTCGCACAGTTGCGGTCTGCCTATAGTTAGCCTACTTGAAAACTATAAATGAGCAAATCAGTCAAATTGCACAAGGAAGAGGCAGGAGAGCAATCACTTTCTCCAAAGGAATTCTGGGTTTGGGCGCAATGGCAGATAAATTCCACGCGTTCCGACCTGATAGCCTTTTGGAAAAAGGCGTAACCGTCCGTAAAAGACATCCGCTCGGATTCCAGACAACAAATCAGGTATGCCAAAGAC
>JAFXQD010000005.1 GCA_017527365.1 Oscillibacter sp. | reverse complement strand
CGTTGTTGTCAGCGGGAGCGGGCGTTCCGCCGCCGCAAGCGACGCACACGACCAGAACCGCCAGCGCAAGCAAGAGCAAGATTCCGCGTTTCGTCAATCGCTTCATATATCAAGCCTCTTTTCAAATCGTATTCCGATAGGTCTATTATTGCCGTGCGCCGCCTCCTTTCGCAACAAGCGTTCCTGTCCTGACAGGGCGTCCGAGGGGGAACGGGCGAACCCGTCCCCCGGACTGCCGCTGTCAGAAACACAAGAGGCGGCGTTGAGCGCATAGCCCAACGCCGCCTTGAAAACTTCAAAGCGTCCGCCGCAAAAGCCGACAATACCCCCTGCGTAATTGTAAGAATGCGGAAAAAGGGGCATAATAAAGCCTGCGGCGCGGACTTTCGTCCGCTGTGTCGAGCGGGTGTAGCGCTCCGCATGGGGTCGAAACGTGTCGCTACCACTTTTCGACCTGCCGCTTATCGTCTCCCGTGTTCCCTGCGGGCAGTATAGCAGACGAACAAATTTTTTTCAAGGCTTTTCATAAAAAGTTTACAAAAATTTTCCCGCCCAATCATGAAAAAAAAGCCCTCCCCCGCCGTGCGGGGGAGGGCGGCGCGTAGCGTCCGGGCGCAAGTCACCAGCCTTTCCCCGCTTTCATAGGATGGGGCGAGGTGAGGAGACATGACGGCTTTTCAGGATGGGATTTTCGCGTTTTTCGCCGCCGTGGGCGTCGTGACGCTGGTCTGGCTGGCGGCGGGGGCGTTCCTCCGCGCCGGGCGCCCCGTCATCCCGGATTTGACGCTTGCGCTGTCCCTGCGCGGCGACGCCCCCGCCATGGAGCAGGACGTGCGGGAACTGCGGCGAGTTCTGCGGCAGTTGCCCGCGTCGCGGCTGGTTCTGGTTGACTGCGGGCTGTCGGACGAGGCGCGGCGGCTGGCGCAATACTTAGCGGACAGGGAGGGCGGCGCGGAACTGGTCGCGGCGGAAGAATTTCGCCTGCGCTGACGGCGGGAAAGCCGCCCCCGCTTGCGCGGGCGGCGGCTGTTTTCAGAGAGGGGCGCATATGAGCGAGAAAATCACGGCGGAAGGAACCGTGCAAAGCGTCATATTCCATAACGCCGAAAACGGCTACGCGGTCTTGCGGCTGGCGTTGGCGGACGGCGAGGCGGTGACGGTCGTCGGGTGCATACCGGGCGCGGCGCCGGGAGAGGGGATGTCCGTAACGGGGACTTGGGAAACTCACCCACAGCACGGCGACCAAATCCGCGCCGAGGAAGTCGAGCGGCGCCTGCCGGAAGGCAAGGCGGAAATTTACAGCTTCCTTTCGTCGGGCGTCTGCAAGGGGCTTGGCGCCGCGACGGCGCAACGCATGGTGGAGACGTTCGGGGAAAACACGCTGTCCGTACTGGAACAGGAGCCGAAAAAATTGACCGTCCTTCGCGGAATGACGCTCAAAAAGGCGGAGGAACTTTCGGCGGCGTTCCGTCAGACAATGGGTCTGCGCCGCCTGATGGCGTTCCTGTCGCGCTACGAGCTCCCGCCCATATTGGCTATGCGCCTGCGGGAGCGTTACGGCGACTCCGCGCTTTCCGTCCTGAAAGAAAATCCGTGGCTGTTGTCTGCGGACGAAAACGGCGTCTCCTTTACATTGACCGACCGCATTGCCATGGGCATGGGGTTCGCCCCCGACTGCCCCCAACGCATACAGGCCGCGCTCATATTCACGCTACAGTATCAGGAGCGCAACGGGCACGTGTTCCTGCCGGAAGACAAGCTCGTTGACGCGACGGCGCGTCTGCTGGACTGCGGGCGCGATTTGCCGGAGCGCGAACTCGATACGCTGGCGGCGCAGGGCGCCGTTGTGCGGGAGGCCGTCGGGAACGCGAACGCGTGCTACTTGCGGCGGATGTGGGAGGCGGAAACGTCGGCGCAAATCCGGCTGGAGGCGCTCCTGTCCGCCGCACCCGACAGGAGCGGGCAAGCGGAACAGGCTATCGGCGAAATCGAAAAGGAATTGAACGTGGCATACGCGGAACGCCAGCGGGAGGCGGTGCGGCTGGCGGCGCGGGAGGGCGTCCTGATTCTGACGGGCGGCCCTGGCACGGGCAAAACAACGACCGTGCGCGGCATTGTCGCGCTGTTCCGCCGCATGGGGCTGGACATATCGCTCGCCGCGCCCACCGGACGCGCCGCCCAACGCTTAAGCGAAGTCACGGGCGCGGAGGCGCAGACAATCCACCGCTTGTTAGGCATGACGCGCAGTCAGGAAACCGGACAGGTTGTCTTTACGAAATCGGAGAAGGAGCCGCTGGAAAGCGACGCCGTCATTGTGGACGAAATGTCCATGGTCGACTTACCGCTGTTCTCCGCGCTGTTGCGGGCGTTGCGCCCCGGCTCCCGTCTGGTACTCGTGGGCGACGCCGACCAGTTGCCGTCCGTCGGCGCGGGCAACGTCTTTTCCGACCTCATCCGAAGCGGGAGAATCCGGACAATTTTTCTCCGCGAGATTTTCCGTCAGGCGGAACAGTCCGCGATTATCCGCAACGCCCACGCCGTCAATACGGGACAGCCGCCGCGCCTGTCCAACGACCAAGAGGACTTTTTCTTTTTGCGCCGTCCGTCGCCCGAACAGGCCGCCGAAACCATTGTGGAATTGTGCCGCGCACGACTGCCGCAAAATATGGGAATCCCGTCCGAACAAATACAAGTATTGGCGCCCACGCGGAAGGGCGTCTGCGGGACGGTCGAGCTAAATCGGCGGCTACAGGAGGCGTTAAACCCGAAAAGCCCCGAAAAGCGGGAGTTGCGCTGGGGCGACGCCCTGTTCCGCGAGGGCGACCGGGTTATGCAGACGAAAAACAATTACGATGTCGTATGGGTCAAGCCCGACAACACGGTCGGCGCGGGCGTTTTCAACGGCGACGTGGGCACGATTAGGGAGATTGACCCGTCCGGGCAGTCCATGCTCATCGACTTCGACGGGCGCGCCGCGCCCTTTTCCGCAGAAATGCTCAACGAACTGGAATTGGCTTACGCCGTGACGGTGCACAAGTCGCAGGGGAGCGAGTACCGCGCCGTCGTGCTGGCGGCGGTTCCGGCGGCGCGGAGCCTGATGGTGCGCGGCGTGCTCTACACCGCCCTGACCCGCGCCCGCGAACTCATGATACTGGTCGGCGACGCCTACGCCGTGGGCGAGATGGCCGCCAACGACTGGCGGCAGAGGCGTTACAGCGGCTTGCGCTGGCGTCTGGCGCACGGCGCGATTCGGGACGAAAGCTGATTTTACAGCGTTCGCATACCAAGCCAAACGGCGGAAAGAGAGGATTTGCGGATGAAACGAAAACTTGCCGGACTGCTCGCGGCGCTCCTGTTGCTCTCGTGCGCGGGGACGGGCGCGCTTGCGGCGGCTTTCAAGGACTTGCCCCCGACGCATTGGGCTTACAGGGAAATCACCCGCGCCGTTTCCCACGGCATTATGAACGGCCTCGGCGACGGCAGGATGAACCCCGACGGGACGCTGACTTGGGCGCATTATCTGGCGATGATTAGCCGCACGTTCGCGCCCATGGCGTATGAGGGGGCGCGTTCGTCCGGGGCGGACTGGAAAACCGCCGGGTATCAGACCGCCTTAAGCAAGGGCTATCTGCTCTCTGGCGACTTCCTGTCCGTCGCGCCCTCCTCGCTCGACAAGCCGATTTCCAGACAGGATGTCGCCGTCCTGTTAAGCCGCGTTTTGCCCGCCGCGCCCGCCAATTCCGCGCCGTCCGGCGCCAGAATCGGTTCCTACGACGGCGGCTTTGGCTCCGGCGCCTATTCCATTGACACCGGAACCGGCGCCGACGTGAAGATTGTCACCGATTCCGCCGGACAGCAATGGATATTCATTGACGGCGTTTCTATTCCCATCACTTCTTATAACGCCGCTTATGACCCGGCGGCTATGCCGCCCGTTGCCAATCCCGCGCCCGTTACGGCGGACAACGCGCTTTCCGATTTCGCGCAAATGGACGCGAACCGTCAGGCGGCGGTGCGGCGGCTCTACGAACTGGAAATTGTGCGCGGCAAGTCGGACGGCTCTTTCGGGCCTTACGACGACGTGCGCCGCTGCGACGGCGCCGTGCTGCTCATGCGGACGCTGGACGCCATTGACGAACTCCGCGCCGGGGAAACCGTGCCCTTGACGCTGGAACGCGTGGACGGCGACGGCAAGACGGTCGGCGAGGCTGTCGCGGGCAACGGGCGCATTGGGCAAAGCCTGTCGGCGCTGGCGGCGGCATACGCCCCCGCCGGGTACAAAGCCGCCCCGCAGGACGGGCAAGTGAGCGTGATTACGAGCCGCTACGCACTCCAATTCGCGCCGCTGACGCAAGCCGACAAGGAGGAAATCGAGGCGTCCGCGCAGTATCGGCAGGGGCAGATTTCCTATGAGGAATACATGGCGAAAGACTTCTGGCTAAAGAAACTCGGCGACAACGAGCGGAAGCGTTTCCTGATTTTCGGCGCGGAATTTCAGGAGACTGTGGAAGTCCCGGACATCCCGGAAGGTTTGGAGCTTCCGGAGGGGGCGGGGCTTCCGGAAGGCTTGGAAATCACAACGCATACGGAGACCGTGACAAGGACGGAAATCCGCTACGACACGGCGGAAGAGGCCGAAAGCCATATGGCGACTGTGGAAGTCCCGGTGTGGCGCCTGCGCGGGAATAAGAAATCCCCCGGAACGATGAATTTGAAAGTCAACGCCGCCTTAGTCGAGGAAGTCAAGGCGATTTTCACGGAGATTTACAACGACCCGGAGCAGTTCCCCTTCGAGGACGGCGGCGGCTACTCGTGGCGCACAAATTCCAGAAGCGAGCACATCCAAGGCACGGCGATTGATTTGAACGTCGATTCCAATTTCCAAGTGCGCGACGGCGCGGCGATAGTCGGGAGCCGCTGGGCGCCCGGCGGCGACCCGTTTTCCATTACGCCGGGCGGAAGCGTGGTGCGCGTGTTCGCCGAGCACGGCTGGGACTGGGGCGGCAACGCATGGGCGGGGCACTCCGACCCGTCCTATGGCTACCACGACTATATGCACTTCTCCTACTTCGGCAGATAACGCGCAAGGCGCAAGCCCTTTCCCGCCCGTGCGGGGGAGGGCTTTTCCCTGCGCCGGGGACAACAAACGGAATCCGGCGCTTGCAAACGCCCCGGAATCGGCGTATAATAAATTATTGCGGCGGCTCTTTTTCGTTTCAAATCAGAAAAGAGCCAAACTTTGCCGGAAGTAGGAAGAAGGCGGATACGAGATGAACTCCAAGACCCTGCTGTACGTCGTGAAGCGGATAGGGCTGGCCATTCTCACGGTCTGGGTGGTCATTACTATCACGTTTTTCGTCATGCGGGCGGTTCCGGGCGGGCCGTTCATGGGCGAAAAGGCGATTACCCCGGCGGCGCAAGCCGCGCTGGAAGCGAAATACGGTCTGGACAAGCCCCTCGCGGAACAGTATTTCACCTATCTGCGCGACATTGTCACGCGCTTTGACTTTGGCCCTTCGCTCAAACAGCGCGGGCGCACCGTCGCGGAGATTATCGCCGACGGCATGAAAACCTCCGTGAAGCTGGGCGTCGTGGCGGCGTTTATCGCGCTGGCGGTCGGCGTCGTGCTGGGCGCGGTCGCGGCTCTGCGGCGAAACAGCTTCCTTGACCGCGCCGTCATGGTTATTACGACGGCTTTCGTCTCCATGCCGTCCTTTATCATGGGCTCCCTGTTGCTGGTGCTGTTCGCCGTGCGCCTGAAAATCCTGCCCGCCAACGGCACGACCGCCGACGGGCTGATTCTGCCTATCGTCACGCTGGCGCTCTACCCCATGGCGTACATTACGCGCCTGACCCGCTCCTCCATGCTGGACGTGCTCGGACAGGACTACATCCGCACGGCGCGGGCGAAAGGCGTCTCCGGCGTGAAAATCATCTTCGGCCACGCGCTCAAAAACTCCCTGATTCCGGTTATCACCTACTTCGGCCCCATGCTGGCGTACATCGTGACGGGCTCGCTTGTCGTGGAGCGCATTTTCTCCGTGCCGGGAATCGGGCGGGCGTTCGTGCAGAGCATTACCAACAGGGATTACCCCATGGTCATGGGCACGACGATTGTCCTTGCCTGCCTGATAGTCGTGATGAACCTTGTCAGCGACATTCTTTACAAAGTCGTTGACCCGCGCATCAATCTGGAATAAGGGGGAAAGCGTATGGAAACCGCTAAAAAATTGACCATGCACGTGGACATGGACGCTTTCCTTCCGGCGACGGACGAGGAAAAGGCGTACATGGCGAAAATGCGCCCGTCGTCCACCTTCTTCAAGGACGGCGTGAAGCGGCTGATTAAAAACAAGGTCGCCCTGACAAGTTTTGTCGTGATTGTCCTGATTACGGTTGCCTCTGTCTTCCTGCCCATGTTCTGGCCGTACTCGTATGACAATATGCTCGGCGTGACGCCGGGGCGCCCCGTGGACGCGTCCTACAACAACCTTGCGCCGTTTGAGTATGGGCGCACCGAACAGAAGCAAATCGACGCCGGGGAGCGCGTGTTCCCGCACATCTTCGGCACCGACGCCTCCGGGCGGGATTACTTCATCCGCGTTGTGTACGGGGCGCGGATTTCGCTGGCGGTCGGCTTCTTCGCAAGCATTATTGTCCTCATTATCGGCATGACAATCGGCTCCGTCGCGGGCTACTGCGGCGGCAAGGTTGACCTCATCATCATGCGCATTGTGGACATCATTTACTCCCTGCCCGACATGCTCATGGTGATTCTGCTCGCCTCCGTGCTCAAAATCGGGCTTACGCCCGTTATCGACGGCACCGTGTTCGCCCGTATCGGAAGCAACATTATCAGCCTGTTCATCGTGTTCGGCGTGCTCTATTGGGTCTCCATGTCGCGCCTGATTCGCGGGCAAATCCTCTCCCTGCGCGAACAGGAATATGTGCTGGCGTCCCGCGCCGCCGGGGCAAAGGGCAGTTGGATTATCACAAAGCACCTGTTGCCGAACTGCATTAGCGTCGTGATTATCTCGACGGCGTTGCAAATTCCCAGCGCGATTTTCACGGAAAGCTACCTGTCGTTCTTGGGGCTTGGCGTCAACGCGCCCATGCCCTCCCTCGGCTCCTTGGCGTCCGACGCCCTCAACGGGCTTACGTCCTACCCTTACCGTCTGGTCATTCCCGCGCTTGTCATTTCGCTTATCGTGCTGTCGCTGAACCTCTTCGGCGACGGTCTGCGCGACGCCTTTGACCCCAAACTTCGGACTTGAGGGAGGACTGTTACAATGGCTGTGTTATTGGAAGTCAACGATTTGCATACGTCCTTTTTCACGCCCGCCGGGGAAGTCAAAGCGGTCAACGGCGTTTCGTTCAATCTGGACAGGCGCAAAGTGCTTGGCATTGTGGGGGAATCCGGCTCCGGGAAGTCCGTCACCGCCTACTCCATCATGCAGATTCTGGAGCGCACGGGGAAAATCGTCTCCGGCTCCGTCAAGTTCGACGGTCAGGAACTGGTCAACGCCGGGGAAAAGGTTATGAAAACCATTCGCGGCAACCGCATTTCCATTATCTTTCAGGACCCCATGACATCCCTGAACCCCACGTACACCATCGGACATCAGCTCATGGAGGCGATTCTGCTTCACACCGACCGCAACCGCGAACAGGCAAAAGAACGCGCCGTGGAAATGTTGCGCCTTGTCAACATCAACGAACCGGAAAAGCGTATCAAGCAGTACCCGTTTGAGTTTTCGGGCGGCATGAGACAGCGCATTATGATTGCTATGGCGCTGGCGTGCGAGCCTGATATTTTGATTGCCGACGAGCCGACGACCGCCCTTGACGTGACGATTCAGGCGCAGATTCTGGAGCTCATGAAGTCGTTGCAGGAAGAATTGGGCATGGCGATTATCATGATTACGCACGACTTGGGCGTCGTGGCGCAACTGTGCGACGAGGTCATTGTGATGTACGCCGGGAGCATTTGCGAGCAGGGAACCGCCGACGAGATTTTCTACAATCCGCGCCACGAGTACACGAAGGGGCTGTTGCGCTCTATCCCGACGGCGGGAAGCGCCGGGACGCGCTTGCAACCCATCAGCGGGACGCCGATTGACCTGCTCAACATGCCGAAAGGCTGTCCGTTCGCGCCGCGTTGCGACAACGCTATGAAAATCTGCCTGTCGGAGCGTTGCGAGCGTATGCAAATCAACGCCGACCATCAGGCGGCTTGCTGGATGAACGTAAAGGCGGAAATGGAAGCGGCGAAAGGGGGCGCGTCGAAATGACGGAGGGCAAGAGCGTGAAAGCGAACGAAAACGCGTCGGCGCAACCTCTGATTGAGGTCAGGAACCTGAAAGAGCATTTCCCCATACAGGTGGGGATGTTCCGCACGAAGCCGCTCAAAGCCGTGGACGGCGTGTCGTTCTCCATCCGCAAGGGCGAAACGCTGGGGCTTGTCGGGGAATCCGGCTGCGGCAAAACCACCGTGGGGCGCACGTTGTTGCACCTTTACAAGCCCACAAGCGGCGAGATTCTCTACAACGGGAAGCCGATAAAATCCAAAGCGGACATCATGGAGTTCCGCAAAAAGGCGACCATGGTCTTTCAAGACCCGTATTCGTCGCTGAACCCGCGCATGACGGTTTCGGACATCATCGGCGAGCCGCTGGACATTCACAAGATGTACGCCAGCCAAGAGGAGCGGCGGGAACGGATACTCGAACTCATGAACCGCGTGGGGCTCAACAGCGAGCACGCCGCCCGGTACGCGCACGAGTTTTCGGGCGGACAGCGGCAGAGAATCGGAATCGCCCGCGCCCTTGCGCTCAACCCTGATTTCATCGTGTGCGACGAGCCCGTGTCCGCGCTGGACGTGTCCATACAGGCGCAGGTCATCAACATGTTCGACGAGTTGCAGGAGCAAATGGGGCTGACCTACCTGTTTATCGCGCACGACATTCTGGTAGTCCGCCACATCAGCGACAGAATCGCCGTCATGTACCTTGGCAAGATGGTCGAATTGGCGGACGCGGCGGAAATCTACGAGCGCCCCTTGCACCCGTACACAAAATCGCTTATGTCGGCGGTGCCCCAGCCCGACCCCAAAACGGCGCGGGCAAACAAGCGCATTGTCCTGACGGGCGACATCCCAAGCCCGCTGAACGCGCCTTCGGGCTGTCCGTTCCGGACGCGTTGCGCCTACGCCGCCGACGCCTGCGCGGAGACTATGCCGGAGTTCCGGGAAGTCTCCAAGGGACATTTCGCCGCCTGCCACCGCGTGGAGGAGGCGAATTGAATCGCCGGACAAACGCTTCAAATCCGCGTTCGCGGTTTGGAAATATGAGGAAAGGAACCTGAAAATGAAGAAAACTCTTGCGTTGCTCTTGGCTCTGTGCATGTCGCTGTCGCTGGCGGCCTGCGGCGGCGGCAGTGCGCCCGCCCCCGCCGCCCCCGCCGGGGACGCCGAACCCGACGAGCCGAATGTCGCGGCGTCCTACGGCGCTATGGCGATTTGCCTCGCCTCGGAGCCGGATTCCATCGACCCCGCGCTCAACTCCGCCGTGGACGGCGCCACGCTCATTATCCACCTGTTTTCCGGTCTCGCCAAGTGGGCGGAGACGCCCGACGGCGCCCTGACCATCGCCCCCGACGCCGCCGAGGAATTGACGGAGGGCGTCGCCAACGACGATGGAACTGTGACGTATACGTATACGCTCCGGGAGGGCTTGCAATGGTCTGACGGACAGCCCGTCACCGCCGCCGACTTCGCGTTTTCGTGGAACCGCGCCGCGTCCGTGGAGCTCGCCGCCGACTACGGCTATATGTTCGAGGTCGTGAAGGGCTACGACGAAATCTGGGAGGCGGACGCCGACGGCAATCCCGTCAACCCCGACGCGAAACTCGCCGTGGAAGCCCTTGACGAGCGCACGTTGCAGGTCACGCTCTCCAACGACGTACCCTACTGGAACGAACTGCTTGCCTTCCCCGCCTACATGCCCGTGCGGGAGGACGCGGTAGCCGACGAAAGCTGGGCGACCAAGCCGGAGACGTTCGTGTGCAACGGCCCCTACGTCATCGAAAGCTGGGCGCACGACAGCCTCATCACCATGGCGAAGAACCCCAACTATATTGACGCCGATTCCGTCGTCATGGAAAAGCTGGAGTTCTACCTCTCCGACGACAGCAACAACATGCTCTCCAACTTCCAGAACGGGAGCTGGCAGTTCATTGACGACGTTCCCACGAACGAAATCCCCACGCTGAAAGAAACCTACCCGGAACAGTTTGTGGTTGCGGGGCAAATCGGCACCTATTACGTCTGCTGGAACATTAACGAGGAGATTCTCCCGGCGTCGAGCGGCTTGACGGGCGTCGAGGCGGAAAACGCCAAGGCGGAAATCCGTAACGCAATCGCCCTGCTCTTTGACCGCAACTATATTGTGGACGAGATTTCGCAGGCGGGACAAGTCCCGGCGTCCTCCTTCGTCGCCATGGGCATGACCGAACCCGACGGGAGCGAGTTCTACAAGAACGCCGGACACTATGATTCCTTCTCCGGCTATTACGACGTGTCCGCCGACGCCATCGAAAGCAACTACAATTCCGCCGTTGAGACGCTCAAAAAGTATTACGCGTTCGACGAGGCGTCGCAGACCTTCACAGACTTCCCCACGCTCACCTACCTGTACAACACCAGCGACGCGCACAAGGCGATAGCGGAATACCTGCAATCGGCTCTGGCGGGTATCGGAATCACCATGAACCTTGAGAATCAGGAGTGGAAAACGTTCCTGAACACCCGCAAGAACGGCGACTTCTCCATCGCCCGCAACGGCTGGGTGGCCGACTACAACGACCCCATTTGCTTCCTTGACATGTGGACGACCGCCTCTGGCAACAACGACGTGCAGTACGGCAAGGGCGCCCACGCGTCCGTAGCCGCCTACAGCTTGGACTTGACCCCCTACGGCTACGACATCAAGGTGGAAAACGGCACTTGGGCGGAGACTTACGACGTTCTGATTTCTACTATCAAGGTTTGCTCGGACAACGACACCCGCTATCAGCTCATGCACGTGGCGGAAGATTTGCTCATGTCCACCGGCTGCATTGCCCCGCTCTACTTCTACACCGACCTGTATATGATTAGCGACAGCGTGACCGGATTCTATTCCAACCCGCTCGGCTTCAAGTATTTCATGTATTGCAACGTCGAGGCCTACGGCTGAAATCAGGTTTGATTCGGCGCGGGCACCGCGCAAAAACGCCCCCTCCCAGCCGGGAGAGGGCGTTTTCACGGCTTCCGCCGCCCAAACAAAAAAATTTTCGCAATTTGCGAAAAAGGTCTTGCAAAACGGTATGGAACGCGCTATAATAACGGCATAGCGTCCGGGGCTTTCTTTCGGAACGCCGGACGCTGGAAAACAGAATAAGCGGTGGGCCGCGCAGTGTTCCAAGCGCCGCGCAACCCTATGATGAGTGATTACGGCACTCAACACAACAGACGATTTATGCCTGTCATACCGCAAGGCATAGTATACCCTTTTTTCCGAAAATGTACAAGCCGGAAAACAGGGCGGGAATCGTTGTGTACAGGTCTGAATTATCAGGCGGTGTTGAGTTCACGCTCGGCGCCGCTTGTTTTTGTTTGGTCGGGACTTCCTACGGGAGAGCGCGCGCCTTTCTCCGGGGGAGAACTGATAGACAGTAAGAGGAAACAGGCATTGGGGCGTACCTACAGGATTCTGGCAGGAAAGGAGGAATTTCTTATGGCGCAAGAATCCAAAAAGCAAAAAGAGTATGTTGTGAACTTTAGAAGTTCCAACAACGGGAGTTCCTACACCCACCAATCCAAGACAGTCAAGGCTAATTCGGAAAGCGCCGCGACATCTCTTGTTAAGGGATTAGCAAGTTTTGTACAGGTATTAAACGTCAAACCTCGCTAATTTCCTGCTACCATATCCCACAGCAACGGCGCGGCCTCCGATTTTCGGAGGCCGTGCTTCACGTCGGATTTTTCTTGACTTTACGCGCCGTTCTGTTAAGATTAAGGGACAGGAAAACAAGCGGGGAAATAGAAAGAGGCTGTCAATGTATATCATAGACGGGATTGCCTACGCGGGGGAACGGCGCCCCGCGATAAAAATAAGCGGCGTCCGCCCGTTGGACGGACACCGCTTATGGCTGAGGTTCAACACGGGGGAGGTTCGGACGTTTGACTTTGCGCCGCTGTTGTCGGAACCCGCGTTCGCCCCGTTGCGCGACCCGGCTGTGTTCCGGGGCGTCTACCTCGACTACGGCACGACGGTCTGGAACGGCGGGGAAATCGATATTGCCCCGGAGTACCTGTACGAAAACGCCGCGCCGGTTTCGGAGAAAATCGCCGGATAATCTGCGTTTCGCGTTGCGAAAGAACGCCCTCTCCCAAACGGGAGGGGGCGTTTTCATGCGTCGAAAGCGCGTTATTTCGCGGCTTTGGCGGCGCGGATGGCTTCCGTCAGCAACGGCGTCACCTTGAACAAATCGCCGCAAATGCCATAGTCGGCAATCTCGAAAATAGGCGCGGTGTCGTTCTTGTTCACGGCAATAATGCACTCGCTGTCCTGCATACCCGCCTTGTGCTGGATGGCTCCGGAAATGCCGAGGGCAATGTAGACCTTCGGGTGCACGGTCTTGCCCGTCTGCCCCACCTGATGGTCGGCGGACAGCCAGCCGCTGTCGATGGTGGCGCGGCTTCCGCCCACAACGCCGCCCAGTTCAGCGGCTAATTCTTCGGCGAGCTTGATTCCGCCTTCCACGTCCTTGGAAATCCCGCGCCCCACGGAC
Source organism: Oscillibacter sp. (assembly GCA_017527365.1). Taxonomy (GTDB): domain Bacteria; phylum Bacillota; class Clostridia; order Oscillospirales; family Oscillospiraceae; genus Oscillibacter. Next base: position 1,466 of record JAFXQD010000005.1, on the reverse strand, counting down.
ACGATATAATCCGCGCCGATGAGGTCTACCAGCTTCTTCGCCGCCTTCACGACTTCCGTCACTTCCGTTTGGAAGTCGCTTTCGCTCAACTCGAAAGCGGGGTGCACGATTTCGCAGGCGTCGGCTTTGGCTTGGTCGAACGCGTTCTTCTTCATGACGCCGGGGCGAACCGTCGCCATGCAGGGGCGGAAGCGCGGGCAGATAATCGTAGCCATAAGGTGACCGCCGAACGCCGGGCGCGTCATTTTCAGGTTGCGGTCGCCCATGTCCCACTTCATGGAATCCACGTCCAAAGTAGACGATTCGCGCAGGAACTGGATATAGTTCGGAACGTCAACGTCCAAATGGGTGCAGTCGGCGCAAAGCCCGGTATGCAGGCGCGCCGCGCAACGCGGGCCCAAGTCGCGCCCGATGTTCGTCGCGCCAATCAAGAACGCCTCCGGCTTCAAGTCGGAGATAACGTCGCAGATAACCTTCGCGTAGCCGTCGGTGGTGTAGACTTTCAGCAGGGGATGGTTGCAGACATAGACTTTGTCCGCGCCGTAGCCGCCTAACTCTTTGGCGATTCCGTCCGCGTCGTCGCCGAGCAGAAGCCCGCACAGGTTCACGCCGAGTTCGTCGGCGAGGTCGCGCCCCTTGGAAATCAGCTCAAAGTCGGTGGGCATGAGCTTGCCTTCGCGCTGTTCGCAGAAAACCCACACGTCCTTGAACGCGCCGATGTCCGAGCTGTTGAAATTGCTGTTCATGTTCGCTCCCCCTTCTCAGATGATGTGCTTTTCGATAAGCATGGACGCCAGCTTGTCGCAGGTCTTGCGGTCGGCGCCTTCCAGCATAATGCCCGCGCCCTTCTGCGGCGGCGTGAAGCTCTTGAAAATGTTGGTGGGGGAGCCTTTCAAGCCGATGGTGGTCTTGTCAATCAGGGGGTCGTCCTTGAGGGATTCGTAGTCGAACGTGGTCAAAGGTTTGCTGTACGCCTCGAACACGCCGGAGACGCTCATATAGCGCGGCGTGTTGAGCTCCTTAATGCAGGTGATGAGGCACGGCGTCTTGGTCTTGATGGTCATATAGCCGTCCTCCAGCATACGCCGGACGGTAATCGTGTCGCCGTCCTTCTGGATGTCGGCGGCGTAGGTGATTTGGGGCAGGTGGAGCTTTTCGGCGATTTGGGGGCCTACCTGCGCGGTGTCGCCGTCGATGGCTTGCCGCCCGCAAATCACAATGTCGTCCTTCTCAACGCCGATGGTGTTGATGGCGGCGGCTAAAATCTGGGAGGTGGCGTAGGTGTCGGAGCCGCCGAACTCGCGGGCGGAGGCAAGATAGGCTTCGTCGGCGCCCATGGCGAGGGCTTCGCGGAGCATTCCGGCGGCGGGGGCGGGACCCATGGTCACGACGACGACCTTGCACCCGGTTTCGTCCTTGATTTTGAGGGCGGCTTCGAGGGCGTTCATGTCGTCGGGGTTGGTGAT
>JAFXQD010000074.1 GCA_017527365.1 Oscillibacter sp. | reverse complement strand
AGGAAAACCCTTCCCCCTGTCCCCCTCCCCAAAGGGGAGGGGGAACGAATTTTTTATAGCGTTTTCGTCTCTGTGTCTCCCCCTTTGGGGGAGATGTCACGCAGCGCCGGAGGGGGTTTTACGTAAAGTTAATGACATTAGGTTCCTCCCCGGCGCGTTTTTTCGACGCGTCCGCCTCGCGGGGCGAAAAAGAGGCGCGAAAAGCGGAAAAGCCTGTTGCGGAACGGAAAAATTTCGTATATAATAGGCGGGACGTTTACAGACTGGCCGCGCCGCGTGTCGGGACGGCTCCAAGGCGGCGGATTGCCGGAAAGGTTAGGGATTGCCATGAGCGCGAAAGGATGGAAACTGAGCAAATTTGTCGAGGATTTGGGCTTGCAAGTCCTGCTCAAAGGCAGCGACTACGACACAAACCTGCTGACAATCACGGACGTGAACCGCCCCGGCTTGCAGTTCGTGAACTTCTACGACTATTTCGACCCCCGCCGCCTACAGGTTATCGGCAAGGCGGAAACCATGTACCTCGTGGGCTTTACCAGCCCCCAGCGGCGCAAGAGTTTTGATTCCCTGTTCCAGTACAACATCCCCGCCATGGTCATCACACGCGGATTGGAGTGCTTCCCGGAGTGCATGGAGAGCGCCAAAGCCCACGGGCGGACGCTCTTGCAGAGCGACGAGACCACCGTCAACTTTTCCAGCCACGCCATCGAGTACCTGACCCGCAAGCTCGCGCCGTTCACCGTACAGCACGGCGTGCTGTTGGAGATTTACGGCGAGGGCGTCATGATTACCGGGGAATCGGGCGTCGGCAAGAGCGAAGTTTCCATGGAACTGATTATGCGCGGTCACCGCCTTGTCGCCGACGACACCGTGGAACTGCGCCGCATTTCCGACGAGCTCATCGGCACGGCGCCGGAGGTCATCCGGCACTATATCGAACTGCGCGGAATCGGCGTCATCGACGTGCGGCAGTTGCTGGGCATGAGGGCGATTAAACTGGAAACCGCCCTTGACCTCGTGATACACTTTGAGCCGTGGGACCAGACCAAATTCTACGACCGCCTCGGCATTGAGACAAACTTCACGAGAATCCTTGACATTTCCGTGCCCATTATGACAATCCCCGTGCGTCCGGGGCGCAACCTCGCCAGCATTGTGGAGGTTGCGACGATGAACAACCGCCACAGGAAGTTCGGCGGGAACGCCGCGCAGGAGCTGGCGCGGCGCGTGGACAATATCGCAAGCGGGCTTTAATCGCGCTTTCCCGCGAAGGCGCATAGGATGGCGGAAAAGGGCGCGAGGCGCCGGAAACCGGAGGGCATGACATGGACTGGAAAACCGAATTTGACCGCAGGGCGTCCGTATTTCCGGGGCTGAAAGTCCTGCGCGACGAACCCATGAAGCGGCACACGTCCTTCCGCACGGGCGGCGCGGCGGCGCGGATGGCGTTCCCAAAAAACGCGGGGGAGTTCGCGTTAGCCCTCAACTGCGCGGCGGGGCTGGGCGCGGAGCCGCTTGTCATGGGGAGCGGCACGAACCTGCTCGCGCCCGACGGCGGCCTTGACCGCCTCGTTATCAATACCCGCGACATGCGCAAGCTGGAGCCCGGCGCGGAGCCGCGCACGATTTGCGCGGCGGCGGGCTGTTCGTTGCGGCAGGCGGCGGAGTTCGCTTGCGCTCGCGGCCTGACGGGCTTGGAGTTCGCCCACGGCATTCCGGGCACGGTCGGCGGCGGCGTGTGCATGAACGCCGGAGCCTACGACGGCGAAATGTCGCAAGTCCTCGCCGGGGCGCTGGTTCTCTCCGACACGGACATTGCCTATCTGCCTGTCGACGCGCTGGAGCTGTCCTACCGTCACAGCGTTGTCATGGAACAGCCCAAAACCTACGTCCTGCAAGCCCTGTTCCGCTTGGAGCCGGGCAACGCGTCCGAAATCCGCGCCAAAATGGAGGCGCTCATGGCGCGGCGCAAGGCGTCACAGCCGCTGGAGTTCGCAAGCGCGGGGAGCACGTTCAAGCGCCCCGCCGGGCATTACGCCGGGACGCTCATCGAACAGTGCGGCTTGAAGGGCTTGCGCGTGGGCGGCGCGGAGGTCTCGACGAAACACGCGGGCTTCGTCGTCAATCGCGGCGACGCCACAAGCGCGGACGTTCTGGCGGTCATCAGAGAGGTACAGAAGCGCGTGTTCGACAAAACCGGCGTAACATTAGAGCCGGAAGTGCGCATTTTAGAGTAAGGCGCGGCTTATGGAAATCGAGAATCCGCTCAAACGCCTGAAAGCGCCCTGTGCGCGTTGCCCCTACAAGCTCGGACTGGTTCGGGCAGTCGTCAACCCCTGCCCGCAGTGCAAAGACAACGGCTACGCCATGTTTGAACAGTTCCAAAAGCGGAATTATCCGCCTTTGTCGCGGGAAAAGGGCTGAAAGCCTTGCGAAAACTCCGAAAGGACGGCGGTTTTTATGGAAATTCTGATTATCTCCGGCTTGTCCGGCGCCGGGAAAAGCAAGACGGCCTCCTTTCTGGAGGACATGGGCTTTTATATCGTGGACAATATGCCCGCCGCCATGATTCTGAAGTTTTCGGAGTTCTGCGCGGTCGGGGGGAGCCGCTACCGCCGCGCCGCGCTGGTCTACGACGTGCGCACAGCCGACACCCCTTCCGATTTCTTTGAAGTCCTCGAAAAGCTCAAGGGCATGGACAGCCTTTCCTGCCGTATGCTCTTTCTGGAGGCGGAGCCGGAAATCATCATCCGCCGCTACAAGGAATCCCGGCGCGTCCACCCGCTCCACGAAAGCGCCGATTCCCTCGACGAGGCGGTGCGCATGGAGCGCGAGTTTATGCGCCCCGTGCGCGAACGCGCCGACGTGATTATTGACACCTCCCACATCTCCACAGCCCGCCTGCGCCAAGAGCTGATTAAGCGTTTCGGCGAAAGCGGCGAAAAGGGCTCCATGACGGTCAACGTTATCTCGTTTGGGTTCAAGTACGGCTTGCCGCTGGAAGCCGACCTCGTGTTTGACGTGCGATTCATGCCCAATCCCTTTTACATAGAGGAACTGCGCAACCAAACCGGGCTTGACCGGGCGGTTTCCGACTATGTGTTCAGCTTCCCGCAGACAACCGAGTTTTTGAAGCACGCGCAGGAGTTTTTGACGTTCTCCCTGCCGCTCTACGCGCAGGAGGGCAAGACGGGGCTTGTCATCGCCATCGGCTGCACGGGCGGGCGCCACCGCTCCGTGGCAATCGCGCACGAAATCGCAAACCGGATGCGGGCGGAAAATTACCCCGTCACGGAAGCGCACCGCGATATGGGAAGGGAGGGGTGATTCCCGTGCCGCTCAGACGGGACGCCTACCGGATTCCGCGCAATTACGGGCCGAAAATCGCCGCCATCGGCGGCGGGCACGGGCTCTCCAACCTGCTCAGGGGCTTGAAGGAGTACACCCGCAACATCTCCGCCATTGTGACGGTCGCCGACGACGGCGGCGGCTCCGGTGTGCTCCGGCAGGACTTGGGAATGCCCCCGCCCGGAGACATCCGCAACTGTTGCGAGGCCTTGGCGAATACGGAATCCGTCCTCAAGGACTTAATGCACTACCGTTTCGCGGAGGGCGCGTTGGCGGGGCAGAGCTTCGGCAATTTGCTGCTTGCCGCCCTGAACGGGATTTCCCCGTCCTTTGACGCCGCCGTCGCCCGCATGAGCGAGGTTTTGGCGATTACGGGGCGCGTCCTGCCCGTCACTACCGCAGACGTTCGCTTGGAGGCCACGTTTGAGAACGGGACTTCCGTTGTCGGGGAGTCCGTCATCTCCAAGTACAAGAAGAAGGCGGATTGCCGGATAGCGAGCGTGCGCCTGCTGCCCGAACGCCCGCAGGCGCTCCCCGCCGCCCTCAAAGCCATCCGGGAAGCGGATTTGATGATTCTTGGCCCCGGAAGCCTGTACACGAGCGTCATTCCGAACCTGCTGGTGGAGGGCGTCGTCCGCGCTATTCAACGCTCCAAGGCGATGAAAATCTACGTCTGCAACGTCATGACGGAGGACGGCGAAACCGAACATTACAGCGTGTCAGACCATATCGAGGCCATTTTCCGGCATTCCGCGCCCGGATTGTTTTCGTTATGCTTAGTCAGTTCCGGACGCGTGCCGAAAAGCGCCGCCGCCCGTTACGCAACGGAAGGCGCCGCGCCCGTCGTCCTTGACGAAAAGCGCTGTCAGGAACTGGGCGTGGAAATCGTCACGCGCCCGCTCGCGGCGGTCAGGGAGGGGCGCGTCATGCACCATTTTCAACGCCTTGCGCGGGAGATACTCGCGCTCTATTCCGAACGCGCTTTCCGCGTCGCCGGCGACCGCTTCCGTTCTTGACGCGACGCCGCAGAATATCCCCGTTCGCGCCGCCCTTTCCGACGGCAAACCATAAGATAAGGAGGCGGGGGACGTGTCGTTTTCCTTTGAAGCCAAACGGGAGCTTTGCCGCGTCCCGCTCGGCGAACTCCCTTGCGCCCGCGCCGAGGCTTACGGAATCCTGCTCTATTGCAATACCTTCCGCTACGGCGAAATCCGCATTATCACGGAAAACCCGCTCTTCGCGGCGCGTCTGCCCAAACTCTTTCACCGCGCCTTCCGTCTGCGCTTCGACGCGCTCCCCGAACCCGGCGCGGAGGGCAAGCGCGTCTTTCGCTTTACAAGCCCCGAAAAATTGCGGCGCGTGGTCGAAATTCTGGGCTACGCCCCCCGCCGCACGCCGGTATTGCATATCAACTTCGCCCTGTTGGAGGACGACTGCTGTCGGGCGGCGTTTCTGCGGGGCGCGTTCTTCGCGGGCGGGAGCGTCACCGACCCGCGCAAGCGCTACCATCTGGAACTGCTCACCACCCACGCGCAAGCGGGGCGGGAACTGCAAACGATTCTCCGGGATTTGGGCTTTGAGTCCAAGACCCTACAGCGCAACGGCGCGTTTACGACGTACTGCAAGCAGAGCGGGCAAATCGCGGAGTTCCTGCGCTTTATCGGGGCGCCGGAGGCGGCGCAAAGCCTGCTGTCGGCGAAAGACGCGAAACGCTTGCGGAACAGCGTCAACCGCCGCCTCAACTGCGACACCGCCAACGTTGACAAGTCGGTGGAGGCGTCGCGGGAACAGGCGGAGGCGATACGCCGCCTACGCGCCGCCGGACTGCTCGAAACGCTGTCGGACAAGTTACAGCTTACGGCGGCCCTGCGTCTGGAGTACCCGGAGCTGTCGTTAAGCGAGCTGGCGGAGGAGTTCGACCCGCCCGTGACAAAATCGTGCTTAAACCACCGCCTGCGCAAGCTCATGGAACTGGCGGAGGCGCCGTAAATTTTAGAGAGAGATAGAAAGAAGGGAAAGCCTTGCTTGATATGTGGCACACGCTCTTAGAAAGCCTGTCGGGCGGACAGTTGCGCTCGGATATGCTGTCGCAAGCCCAGCTTCCGGGACTGCCGCCCCTGCCCGACGGTTGGACGGTCGAAACGCTGTTGCTTGCCGTCGTCGGGATTCCCGCCGCGCTCGCCCTACTGCATTTTCTCCGGGTAATCTTTATTATGGCATTCGGCAAAAAATACCGCGCCCTGCGCGCCCTCAACAAAGCCTGCGAGTTCGACCATTTGAAGCCGCGCTACGAGTATAAAGTCAGCCTTACGTCCCGCAAGCAGTTGGAGCGTTACGACTTCGACCGCTTTTTTCTGGACGAGTACGGGCGCAATCCGAAAGGATTCGGCGCAATCCTCGACAAAGCCTTGAACAACGAAAAGAAGCGGCGGAAATATACGGCGGACGCGGAGCGGCTTTTGGGCGTCAAGCCGGGCGGCGCCGCGCACGTAAAGTTTTTCGACCCGTTAGAAGTCAAAATGTGCAAGCGGCGGCTAAGAAAGCCCGTCGTTTCGCCCGTGTTCCACTGCACCGCCGAATACGTCAGCCCGAAAGGGCAGAACCGCTCGTCCCGCGACGCCGACTATAATATGAAGCAGATGGAGGCTATCGCAAAGCAGTACCAGAAAAACAAGGAGTTTCAGGCGTCCAAGGCGTACCAGCGGAGCCTTATGACGGATTCCCTCCGTTACGACATCATGAAGCGCGACAACTTTCGTTGCGTCCTGTGCGGGCGCACCGCCAAAGAGGGCGTCAAACTGCACGTTGACCACATCCTTCCCGTCGCCAAGGGCGGCTTGACCGTCCCCGACAACCTGCGCACGCTCTGCGACCAGTGCAACCTCGGCAAGAGCGACAAGTACGACCCCCGCGGCGCGAACTGACCGCGGCGCGGGCGCGCATTCCAAACGATAGGAGAAAGCGGTATGTTAAAGCGGCTCTTTGCGATTTGCCTTTTGTCATTGTGCGCCCTGTCCGCGCTTGCGGGATGTTCCAACGTCCCCAGTTTTACGCTCAATCCCCAAGAATTGTACGCCCTGCCCAAGCTCCCCGCCAAGTACACGGAATTGAACGCGCTCCTGACGGAGATTCTAAGCGGCGGCGCGGAGTATGCCGCCCCCACTTCCGGCTCAAATATCCAGTCGGTTCAGCTCATCGACCTCAACGGCGACGGCAGGGAAGAGGCCGTGGCGTTCTTCCGCAACCCGACCGACGAAAAGCCCCTGAAAATCTACATCTTCAGCGCGGAGGAGGATACTTACCGCGTCGCCACGCGGCTGGAAGGCTCCGGCACGGCGATTTACAGCATTAACTATGTGGACATGAACGGCGACGGCCAAATGGAAATCGCCGTCGGCTGGAAGGCGGCGGCGGAACTGCAAGTGCTTGAAATCTACACCAGCGACGAGGAAGGGACGCGCCCGCTTGTGCGCACGGATTACGTAAAGTATCTGGCGTTCGACCTCAACGGCGACGGCAAGCAGGAATTGCTTGTGCTCCGCGCCGGGGAGGACGGCGACGGCGTGGCGGATTACTACAACTGGCAGGAGGACGGAAGCCTTGCAAACCGTTCCTATATCCGCATTTCGTCCACGATGGCGGAACTGAGCCAGCAGGGGCGCGTCCGCGCCGGGACGCTCCGCGACGGCGAGCCCGCCGTTTACGTAAGCGGCATTACCGACCAGTTGATGGCGGTCACGGACATTCTGACCTTGCGCGGCGGCGAAATCGCCAATATCGTGGTTGACCAGACCACGGGCGTTTCCGGGGAAATCAGCCCGTTTTGCGCCCTCTACCCCTCCGACTTCAACGGCGACGGGATTACCGAGACCCCCCGCGCCGTCGCGCTCCCCGTAAGCCCCGACGGGAAAGACTCCGTCTACCGCCTCATCGAGTGGCGGCAGTTCGACAGGTCCGGCAAGTCCGACGACGTGCTTTGCACCTACCACAACACCGACGACGGCTGGTACCTGCGCATTCCGCCCGCGTGGAAGAACCGCTTCTACGCCTTCCGCACCGTCGCGCCCGGCGAGGCGTCCGTGACCTTCTGCCGCCGCGACGACGACCAGCCGTTTTTGCGCGTCTCCGCCCTGACCGGCGCCGGGCGCGACATGCGCGCCGTCCGCAACGGGCGCTTCGTCATCGGGCGGCGCACCGAAACCATCTACACCGCCGAGCTTCCCGACAAAAGCGGCGCGGACTTCGCCATGACCGACGAGGCGCTCCGCTCCGCGTTCAGCCTGATTGTCCGCGAGGACTGGCTTACTTCCGACAACTGACCGCGCCGTCCCAAGCGCGAACCCATACGACAAGGCGGAAAGGAGAACGGACATGAGAAAAGTTCTGGTATTAGAGGACGAATCGAATATACGCAGTTTCATTGTCATCAACCTGCGCCGGGGGGGCTACGACGTGATTGAAGCCGAGAGCGGAGAGGAGGCGCTGCAGCGCCTCAAAGAGAACCCCGACACCCGCGTCGCCCTGCTTGACATTATGCTCCCCGGAATCGACGGCTTCGAGGTCTGCCGCCGTATCCGCGCCACCAACGCCCGCATTGGCATTATCATGCTCACGGCGCGCTCGCAGGAAATGGACAAGGTGACGGGGCTCATGACGGGCGCCGACGACTACGTGACAAAGCCGTTTTCGCCCGCCGAATTGACCGCCCGCGTGGACGCCCTCTACCGCCGTTCCGGCGGCGAGGATTTGGCGAACACGGGCGAAATCCGCCAGCCCCCCTTCCTCATGAACACCCGCAACCGCACCCTTGAAAAGAACGGCGAGCGAATCAAGCTGACCCAAGTCGAATACTCCATCATGCGCTTTTTCATGGAGAACCCCGGAAAGGCGCTCTCCCGCGAGGAAATCCTTGACCGCGTCTGGGGGCAGGACTACTTCGGCGACCTCAAAATTGTTGACGTGAACATCCGCCGCCTGCGCCTCAAAATCGAGGACAACGTGCAGGCGCCGAACTACATCACGACCGTGTGGGGCTACGGGTATAAATGGGGGTTCTGAATTTCAAAGGGCGGGCGTCCGGGGCGGCGGAAGCCCCGCCGGGGCTGTCGCTCCCGCACCTGACCGGGCTCCGCCGCCGCTGGATTACAAACACCGTCGCGCCCGTGTGCTTCATTCTCATGATGACGGTTATCCTGTTTTCGGCGGGGATTTCCAGCTATTACTTCGGCTCCATGCAAAAGGGGCTGGAATCCCGCGCCCAAGCTATCGCAAACTCCTTCAACGAGTATTTCATGTCCGGCGGCTTCAACAGCTACTACCAGAAAGCCGTGCAGTCAACGGAGCGCTTCGAGGACAAGAACCGCGTGGAGTTGCAGTTCATCAACAGCCGGGGGCGCATCGTCGTTTCCACGTCGGGGCTGACGGCGGGCACCACCCCCGGCGCCGACGACATCAGCCGCGCCCTCTCCGACAACCGCATGGCCGCCTTTCAGGGTCCCGACCCCGAAACCGGGGAAAATATTATGGCGGTCTCCCACCCGCTGGTCTACAACGGGCGCGTGCAGGGCGTCATGCGCGTGGTCACGTCCATGCGCAAGGTTGACAGCCAAGTCGTCATGTCCGTGCTCCTTGTCACGCTCATTGTCGCGGCCTGCATGGGAATCGTCCTCGCCACGAACCTGATTTTCATCAACAACGTGGTGGAGCCCGTCGCGGAGGTGACGGGCGCGGCCAAGCGCATTTCCGACGGCAGTTACGGCTACCGTATCGAGAAAACCTACTCCGACGAGCTGGGCGAACTCGTGGAGAGCATTAACAATATGTCGCTGAAAATCGGGCAGAACGAGAAGATGAAAACCGAGTTCATATCGTCGGTGTCGCACGAGTTGCGCACGCCCTTGACGGCTATCAACGGCTGGGGCGAGACGATTTTAGAGGACCCCAGCGGAGACCCCGTGCAAATGCGGCGCGGGATACGCATTATCCTGAACGAAACGCGGCGGCTGTCAAACATGGTGGAGGAGTTGTTAGAGTTTTCCAAAATGGAGGACGGGCGCTTTACGCTCCATATCGAGACCGTCGACCTGCAAGCCGAGCTGGAGGACGCGATTTTCACCTACCGCGAACTGTTCAAGCAGGAGGGAATCGCGCTGGAATACGCCGTCGCCGACGAGGAGGACATCTTCCCGCCGATTTCCGGCGACCCGGAGCGGCTCAAACAAGTGATTTGCAACGTGCTGGACAACGCCGCCAAGCACGGCGGCGCGGGCAAGCGAATCAGCGTCTCCCTCGACCGCGAGGGCGGGGCGCAGGTCATCCGCGTGCGCGACTACGGCCCCGGCATTCCGGAGGCGGAGCTTCCGTTCATTAAGCAGAAGTTCTACAAGGGCTCGTCGAAAGCGCGGGGGAGCGGAATCGGGCTGGCGGTATGCGACGAGATTGTGAAGCTCCACGGCGGGGCGTTCACGATAGGCAACGCGCAGGGCGGCGGTGCGGTCGTGGCAATCAGCCTTCCCGAAACCGGGACATAATAAGGAGGAATACGCAATGAAAAAACAGGCTTTCGGTGTACTCGTGGTGTTGTTGGTGTTCGTGGGCTTGCTCACGGTGGGGACACGCACGGCGGACGCATACGCGGCGACAGACCTGTGCGCGATTCTGTACGAGGACGGGACGCTCGTTTTCCAGTACGGCGACACGTCTGACGGACGCGCTGTCAAAAAGACGTATCTGGTCGATTGGATGAATGTACAGCAACCGTGGAGCGAGGAGTGCGAAGCCATTCACGTCGTGTCGTTCGCGGATAAGGTCAGCCCGACATCTACAGCAAAGTGGTTTTATAAGTGCTCCAATCTGGAACGCGTGGACAATATCCAGAATCTGGACACCGCCAATGTCACGGATATGACGTGGATGTTTTGCGGCTGTAGCGGCTTGACGGCACTGGACGTGTCCCATTTTGACACTGCTAATGTCACAAATATGCACGGGATGTTTTCTGGCTGTAGCGGCTTGGCGATGCTGGATGTATCCCATTTTGATACCGCCAACGTCACGTCTATGGAAGGGATGTTTGCCGACTGTAGCGGCTTGACGGCACTGGACGTGTCCCATTTTGATACTGCTAATGTCACGAATATGCACGGGATGTTTCAAAACTGTGACGGCTTAACGGTGCTGGATGTATCTCATTTTGATACCGCCAACGTCACGGATATGATGTGGATGTTTTGCGTCTGTAAGAGCTTGACGGTGTTGGATGTGTCCCATTTTGATACTGCTAACGTCACGAATATGTTAGGGATGTTTACTGGCTGTAGTGCCTTGACGGCGTTGGATGTGTCTCATTTTGATACTGCCAATGTCACGGGGATGAGCAGTATGTTTTCCGGCTGTAGTAGCTTGACGAAGTTGGATTTGTCCTCTTTCAATACTGCCAAGGTCACGAATGTAAGCACGATGTTTATCGGTTGTAGTGGCTTGACAGCACTGGATTTGTCCTCTTTCAATACCGTCAATGTTACGGATATGTCCTATATGTTTGATGGCTGTAGCGAACTGACGGCACTGGATATATCACATTTTGATACTGCTAACGTCAAGAATGTGAAGAATATGTTTTCCGGCTGTTCCAAATTAAACACAATTTGCGCCTCTAACAAATTTACAACTGCGTCCGTGACGGAGAACGGATGGAGTAGCAGTAGTGCAGATATGTTCAAAAACTGTACATCCCTTATGGGTGGCAATGGAACCAAGTTTGACGCAAGCCATACTAACAAGGAATACGCCCGCATTGACGGCGGCGCGTCCGCGCCCGGATACTTTACCGCGAAAGGCGCCGCGCCCGTCGCATACGCGATAACCGCCGCCGTGCCGGAGAACGGAAAGCTGTCCGTGGCGCTCTCCAACCCCGGCGCCGCGACGCTGGCGGCGGCGTATTATGACGCCAACGGGAAATTTGTCTCCGTCGAACTGCAAAGCGTAGGGGCGAACGCCGGGACGGTCGCGCTTGGGCTGTCGGCGGGCGCGAAAACGGCGCGGGTCATGCTGTTGGGCGACGGTTTCCGCCCGCTGTGCAAGGCGTTTGAGAAGGCGCTGTGAACCCCCTCCCGGCGCTGGCGCGCCACCCTCCCCCGCCATGCGGGGGAGGGCTTTGGCGGCGCAAATTTGCGGACGCCCCAAATTTAATAAAACATTTGTTTGACTTTTGAGCCGGACGGCGCTATACTGTCCGGCGGAGGAGGCTGTATGGAAGAGAAGCAGGCTTGCGCGTTCCGCACGAGCATTGGCGGGCAGGCGCTGATTGAGGGAATCCTTATGCGCGGCCCCGACAAACAGGCGGTGGTCGTGCGCGACAAGGACGGAAACCTTGTGGAGAAGGTCGAGCCGTTGAAACTCGTCAAAGACCGCTACCCCGTGTTGGGCGTGCCGCTGATTCGCGGGACGGTGAATTTCCTGTCGGCGATGGTTCAGGGCGTCCGGGCGCTGATGTACTCCGCCGAGTTCTACCCCGACGAGGAAGCCGGGGAGCCGTCCAAGTTTGACAAGTGGCTGGAGGCGCACATACCGAGCAAGAAATTAGAGGAACTGGTCATTATTTTGGCGGTGGTCATGGGAATCGGCATGAGCCTGTTTCTGTTCCTCATGCTCCCCACGCTGTTGACGGGGGCGCTGTTGCATTTTTTCCCCGGCTTTCCGCTCTGGGGGCGCAACGTCCTTGAAGGGCTGTTGAAAATCGTCATTTTCCTGCTCTACCTGTTCTTCTGCTCCAAGCAGAAGGACATCTACCGCGTGTTCCAGTACCACGGCGCGGAGCATAAGGCGATATTCTGCTACGAGGCGGGGCTTCCGCTGACGGTTGAGAACGTTCGCGCACAGCCGCGCCATCATCCGCGTTGCGGGACAAGTTTCCTGTTCGTCGTGATTTTCGTGTCGATACTCGTTTCCGGCGTCGTGTTCGGCATTTGGCCTATGACAAACGCGTGGTTGCGGACGCTGGTGCACTTGGCGCTGTTGCCGCTGGTGGTGGGCATTACCTACGAGTTCAACCGCTGGGTGGGGCGGCACGCGCAGGACAGCCGCCTTGCCCGTTTTCTGACCGCCCCCGGCCTCTGGATGCAGAACTTTACGACCAACGAGCCCGACGACGGCATGATGGAATGCGCGATACGTGCGCTGGAACTGGTCATCCCCGACGAAAAGGGCAAGGACGAATGGTAACTTTAGAACAGGAGAGGCTATGGCGACGACTTACAGCGGCTTGTATCTGGAAATCCGGCGGAGATTGAAAGCCGCCGGGGACATCGCGTCGGATTTGGCGGCGCGGGAACTGGTCTGCGCGGGCGCGGGCAAGTCAAAAGAGGCGCTTTTCCGCGACGGAAACCTCTATGTTCCCGCCGAAATCGAAAAGCAGGTGTGCGGGCTTTTGCAACGCCACCTTGACGGCGAGCCCGTGGCGTACATCATCGGCGAGTGGGAGTTCTACGGGCTGACGCTTGCCGTATCGCCAAGCGTCCTGATTCCGCGCCCTGATACCGAAACCTTGGTTGACAGGGCGGTCGAATACCTGCGGACGCTGGAGCCGTGCCGCGTGCTGGACTTGTGCGCGGGTTGCGGGTGCGCGGGGCTTGCGGTTGCCTCGCAAGTCCCCGACGCGAAAATTGTCCTTGCGGACATCTCCGACGCCGCCTTGAAGCTGTGCAGCCGCAACATTTGGAGCAACTCCTTCAGCGGGCGCGTCGTGCCCGTCAACGCCGACGCGCTCCGGGAGCCCGACAGGCGGATTGGGATGTTTCAATGCGTCGTATGCAATCCGCCCTACATAGCAAGCGAGGAAATCGCAAGCCTTGACGCGTCCGTGCGCGACTACGAGCCGCGTTTGGCGCTCGACGGCGGCGCGGACGGGTTGGACTTTTACCGCGCCATCGCGTCCAAGTGGCGCGTCGCGCTGTATCCCCGCGGGCGGATTTTCTTTGAGGTCGGGATAAATCAGGCGCTTCCCGTGGGGCAAATCCTGCGGGAAAACGGCTTCGGGGAAATCGAAAGCTATGAGGACGGGAACGGCGTCCGCCGCGTCGTCTCCGCGATACGCTATCCCGATATTGGCTAAAACTTATCCCGCCCCTTGTCCGGGGCGGGCGGACTACAGGAGGAATCGTAATGGCAAGAGAAAAGGCGCCTATGCCCGTGCCCGGCCCCGCCGCCGATAAGAAGAAAGCCCTCAACACCGCTATCGCGCAAATCGAAAAGGCCTACGGGCGCGGCTCCATCATGCGCTTCGGCGACAAGCCCGCGCCGACCGTCGGCGTCATCCCCACGGGCTCCCTCGCGCTGGACGTTGCGCTGGGTATCGGCGGACTGCCTCGCGGGCGCGTCGTTGAGATTTACGGCCCGGAATCGTCGGGCAAAACGACGCTTGCGCTCCATGTCGTGGCGGAGGCGCAGAAGCGCGGCGGGGAGGCGGCCTTCATCGACGCCGAGCACGCCCTTGACCCCTATTACGCGCAGGCGCTGGGCGTCAACGTGGACGACCTGCTCATCTCACAGCCCGACACCGGAGAACAGGCGCTGGAAATCACGGAGGCGCTTGTCCGTTCCGGCGCCGTGGACGTGGTGGTAGTCGATTCCGTCGCCGCGCTCGTGCCAAGAAGCGAGATTGAAGGCGAAATGGGCGACAGCTTTGTAGGCCTTCACGCCCGCCTCATGAGCCAAGCCTTGCGCAAACTGACGGGCGCCATCGGCAAGACGGAAACCATCGTGATTTTCATCAACCAGTTGCGGGAGAAGGTCGGCGTGATGTACGGCAACCCGGAAGTGACCACCGGCGGGCGCGCCTTGAAGTTCTATTCGTCCGTGCGCATTGACGTGCGCCGCATTGAGACCATCAAGAACGGCTCCGAAATGATAGGCAACCGCACCCGCGCCAAGATTGTCAAAAACAAAATGGCGCCGCCGTTCCGCGAGGCGGAGTTCGACATTATTTACGGTCAGGGAATCGTGCGCGAGAGCGAGCTTGTGGATTTGGCGGTAAAGCTGGATTTGATGCAGAAGTCCGGCTCGTGGTTCTCCATGGGGGAGCGGCGAATCGGGCAGGGGCGCGACGCCGCCAAGCGGTACTTGCAGGAAAATCCGGAAATCGCCGCGCAACTGGAAGAGGATATACGGCGCAACCTTGACAAGCTGTCGCCGCAACCGGGGGGAGCGCGTCCGGCGACGCCCGCGCCCGACGCCGTGATTGCGCGCCCCGCCCCGCCGCCCCGCCCTATGGACATCACAGCCGACGACTTCAACGACGATTGACCGCCGCGACGCCTTTCCTTGTCCCTGTTGGGGGGCGGGGAACAGGGGCGGACATTGTAACGGAGGGGAAACGCGATGAAAATTGACCGTATCGAACCTTCGGCGCGTAAGAAAGGGCGCGTACTGGTGTTTCTGGACAGCGGCGCGTGCCTGAAAGTCACGGAAAAGGAACTGCTCAACTTCGGGCTCCGCGCCGGGGACGAACTCGACGCCGAAACTTTGCGGCGCCTGCGGGAATCGGCGGGGGTGTCGAATATCCGGGCGAAAGCGGCGGAGATGATAGCCAAACGCCCGCTGTCCCGGAACGCGCTCACGCGCAAGCTCACGGAAAAGGGCGCGTCGGCGGAGGAGACGGACGCCGCCGCCGAATGGCTTGCTTCAATCGGGGCGTTGAATGACGAGGATTACGCGGCGTCGCTGGCGCGGGACTGCGCCGCCAAAGGCTACGGACGGGCGAAAATCCGCGCCAAGCTGTATGAAAAGGGCGTCCCAAAAGAGTTATGGGACGCGGCGATGTCGGGTTTGCCCGACGCCGCCGCGCAGATTGACGCGTATCTGTCGCGCAAGCTGTTCGGCGTCGCGCCGTCGCCCGACGAGAAGCGCAAAATCACGGCGTCGCTGTTGCGGCGGGGCTTCGCGTGGGACGACATCCGCGCCGCGTGGGGGCGCCATGGGGAGGACTTGGAGGAGTAATGCCCTACAAAGTATCGTTTATATCTTTAGGTTGCGCGAAAAATCAGGTGAACTGCGAGCAGATGATGGCGGTCGCGGCGAACGCCGGGCACGCCATACAGATAGAGCCGGAAGGCGCGGACGTGGTCGTCGTGAACACGTGCGGGTTTCTGGCGTCGGCTTGCGAGGAAGCCATTGAGAATATCCTTGAAACGGCGGGGCTGAAACGCGCCGGGCTTGTCAAGAAGATTCTGGTCACGGGCTGTATGGCGCAGCGCTACCAACAGGACGTTTTGCGCGAACTGCCGGAGGTTGACGGCGTTCTGGGCACGGGAAGCTACGACCGCATCGCCGACGCGATAGCGGAAGTCATGGGGAAAGGCGGCAAGCCGTGCTATATGGGCGACATCGACGCCGCCAACCAGAGCGGCGAGCGCATTCTGTCCACGCCCCCGTGGTACGCGTGGCTCCGTATCGCGGAAGGCTGTAGCAACCGTTGCGCGTATTGCGTGATACCGTCCATCCGGGGGAAGTATCGCAGTCGAACCATGGAGGATATTTTACAGGAGGCGGCGGAGCTGTCCGACGCGGGCGTGAAAGAGCTGATTGTCATCGCGCAGGACATCACGCGCTACGGCTTGGATTTGTACGGGGAGAGAAAATTAGCCGCGCTTCTGCGGGAGCTTTGCAAGCTCAATTTCCACTGGATACGCCTGCACTACCTCTACCCAAGCGACATCACCGACGAATTGATAGACGTTGTCGCCGGGGAGGAAAAGATACTGCCCTATCTGGACATCCCCATACAGCACTGCAACGACAAAATCTTGAAAGCCATGCGCCGCCGCGACACGAAAGCGAGTTTAACCGCCGTACTGCGCAAACTGCGCGAACGCGTTCCGGGGCTTGTGTTGCGCACAAGCATTATCACGGGCTTGCCGGGAGAGGGCGAGGCGGAGTTTGAGGAGCTTTGCGGGTTTCTAAGGGAAATGAAAATCGAACGCGCCGGAGTGTTCCCGTTTTCGCCGGAGGAGGGGACGCCCGCCGCGTCCATGGAGTATCCCGACGCCGAAACCGCCAAACGCCGCGCCGAGTTAGCCGTTGACGTGCAGTCGGACATCATCGACGCCTACAACGAATCCGCGTTAGGCTCCGTGCGGGAGGTTCTGTGCGAGGGCTTCGACGGGGAGCGCTACTACGGGCGCAGTTACGCCGAGTCGCCCGACATTGACGGGCGCATTTGGTTCGCGTCAGACGAGGAAATCACGCCGGGAACATTCGTCAACGTGCGCCTGACAGGGGCTATGGACGGCGAATTAACCGGGGAATTAGAAAGGGGCGCGCTATGAACCTGCCGAACAAGCTGACGTTGCTTCGGATACTGCTTATCCCCGTCTTTATGGTCATCCTGTACTGGGGGGTCCCCGGCGCGGAGTACGCCGCGCTGTTCGTGTTTGTCGCGGCGAGTTTGACGGATATGCTTGACGGCAAAATCGCCCGGAAATACAACCTCATTACCGATTTCGGCAAGTTCGCCGACCCGTTAGCCGACAAAATGCTTGTGACGGCGGCTATGCTGTGGTTCGTGGAATGCGGCAAAATGCCCGCGTGGGCGCTGTTAATCGTGATTTGCCGCGAGTTCGCCGTCAGCGGACTGCGCATGGTGGCGGCGGAACAGGGGCGGGTTATCGCGGCGGGGTGGTCGGGCAAGGTCAAGACCGCCGCGACGATGGTTTGCGTCGTGCTGATGTTCCTGCCGATACCCGCCTTCCTAAACGCGCTTTGCGTGTGGGTTATCGCGCTCACGACGCTGTACTCCGGCGCGGAATACTTCGTCAAGAACAAGGACGCGCTGTCAGATATGTAAAAACGCAACGCGGACGCTTTTGGGCGTCTGCGTTTTTGTTTTGTCGCGGCGCGTATCCATTTTAGATATTGACATCCCCGCGACGGCGCGTTATAATGGCAACAACAAACATATGAGCAAACGTTCATATGTCCGCTTGTCTGACGGAGGGATTTCCCATGAAAAAGACGTACAAAATCGAAGTGGACTGCGCCAACTGCGCCAACCTCATGGAGGACGCCGCCAAGAAAACCGAAGGCGTCAAGGACTGTTCGGTCAGCTTCATGGCACTGAAAATGAAGGTGGAGTTCGAGGACGGCGCCGACGCCGCCGAAGTCATGCGGCGCGTCCGCGACAACTGCCGCAAGGTCGAGGACGACTGCGAAATCTACCTGTAAGCCGCCCGCGCCGGGGTTAGGGGGAGTTTTTATGACCCAAAAACAGAAAAATCTCCTGATACGGATTCTTATCGCCGCCGCCTTTTTCGCCCCGCTCTTCCTGATTTCCGAAGGGCTTGCGCCCGTGCGTTTGCCGCCCGCCGCGCTTGTAACGCTCTTTCTTGTCCCCTACCTGCTCTCCGGACACGACATCCTGCGCAAAGCCCTGCGCGGCATAAAGAACCGCAAGCCGTTCGACGAAAACTTTCTCATGGCCGTGGCGACAATCGGCGCAATCGCGCTGGGCGAATACGCCGAGGGCGCCGCCGTCATGATACTCTACCAAGTCGGCGAACTGTTCCAGAGCTACGCCGTGGGCAAAAGCCGCCGCAATATCGCCGCGCTTATGGACATCCGCCCCGATTACGCCAACATTGAGACGGAAAGCGGCGCGTTGGAGCGCGTCGCCCCCGACGAAATCCCCGTCGGCGGTATCATTGTGATACAGCCGGGGGAGAAAGTCCCGCTGGACGGCGTGGTGATAGAGGGCGCGTCGTCGCTGAACGCCGCCGCGCTCACGGGCGAAAGCGCGTTGCGGAACGTCGCGCCCGGCGACGAAATCCTGAGCGGGTGCGTGAACATGGACGGCGCGTTAAAAGTCCGCACGACCAAAGAATTTGACGAGTCCACGGCGTCCAAGATACTCGACCTCGTGGAAAACGCCTCGACGCGGAAATCAAAGTCGGAGGCGTTTATAGCGCGGTTCGCCCGCGTTTATACGCCGTTCGTCTGTTACGCCGCGCTCGCGCTTGCGCTGTTTCCGCCGCTGTTCTCCGTACTGGCGGGTGCCGCGCCGCGTTGGGGCGATTGGATTTTCCGCGCCTGCACGTTTTTAGTGATTAGCTGTCCGTGCGCGTTGGTTATCAGCATTCCCCTGAGCTTTTTCGCGGGAATCGGCGGCGCCAGCCGGAGGGGAATCCTAATCAAAGGCGCGAACTATCTGGAAACGCTCTCGCAAGTGCGCGTGATTGCGTTCGACAAGACCGGAACCGTGACGAAGGGCAGTTTCAGTGTGACCGGGATTCATCACAACTCCATGGACAAGGGCGCGTTGCTGGAATACGCCGCGCTCGCGGAGTGCGCGTCGTCGCACCCGGTTAGCCGGAGCCTGCGCGACGCCCACGGCAAACCCTTGGACAGAAGCCGCGTTACGGGAATCCGCGAGCGCGGCGGCGAGGGCGTCACGGCGGATGTGGACGGCGTGGCGGTCGCCGTGGGCAACGAAAAGCTCATGGAACGCTTGAACCTTCCTTACAAGTCCTGCCACTGCGCCGGGACAATCCTGCATATGGGCGTGGGCGGTGCCTACGGCGGGCATATCGTCGTTTCCGACGAGCTCAAAGAGCATTCCGCCGACGCCGTGCGCGAACTGCGGAAAGCGGGCGTCCGAAAGGTCGTCATGCTCACGGGCGACGCGCAAGCCGTCGCGGAACGCGTGGCGGCGGAACTCGGCGCGGTCGATTATCGCGCCGGACTGCTTCCCGCCGACAAAGTAACTTGCGCGGAGGAATTGCTGGACGCCTGCGGGAAAAACGAGCGTTTCGCGTTCGTGGGCGACGGAATCAACGATGCGCCCGTATTGTCCCGCGCCGACGTGGGAATCGCCATGGGCGCGTTAGGCTCCGACGCCGCCATTGAAGCCGCCGACGTGGTTCTCATGGACGACGACCCGCTAAAGATTCCGGAGGCGATACGAATCGCCCGCAAGTGTATGCGGATAGTGCGGGAAAACCTGTTCTTTACGCTGTCCGTAAAGGCGGCTTGCCTGATTTTGGCGGCGTTCGGCGTGGCGAACATGTGGCTTGCAATCGCCGCCGATGTCGGCGTGATGGTTCTCGCCGTCCTCAACGCTATGCGCTGTTTAATGGTTGAGAAACTATAAGCAAACGCGGAATCTGCAAAAGCTGATTCCGCGCTATCATTATTTTGCCCGTTTTCAGTCATACGCCAGCCGCTCGACCGTCCAATCTTGTATGACGCCGCAGTAGAAGCGGCAGACGGCCTTGCCCGTCTCCAAGTCCAGATTGGCGTAGTTGCCGCACTCCGCCGCGCTCTTGCCGGGCATTGCCCCGGCGTACTCCGACGCCGCCTTGAAAACTTCCTTGACCAGTTCCACCGCGCCCTCGACGGACAAAAGGCGGTTGTCGAACAGGAAATAGAAGCCCGTCTGACAGCCCATGGGGCCGAAATAAATCACGGCGTCCTTGTCGGCGGAATTGCGCAGGAGCGTGGCTATCAGGTGCTCGACGGAGTGCATTTCCGCGTTGGACAGCAAATCGCCCGCGTTGGGGCGCTTCAAGCGCAAATCCAGCGTGACAATATCGCCGTCGCGCCGCGACAAGTACAGCCCCGGCAACAGTTTCGTATGGTCAACCTCAAAACTTGCGATACGTTCCATAGCGTTTCCTCCTAATCACAGCGTTTCCTTCTGCAACGCCAGCGCGAAGGGCAACAGGACTTTGCCCAGATTTTCCAAAGCCTCGCCGAAGTTGAAATACTCCTCGACCTGCCCCTCTTTGAACAGGCGGTCGGATACCGATTTCAGCGCGGCGAACGGCGTATTGTTGCGGAAGCACACTTGCGCAATCGCGCACCCTTCCATGTCCATGAGCGTCGGGCGGAACGCCTCCCGAATGCGTTTGGCGCGTTCGGTTCCGGTGGCGAACCAGTCGCCTGTGGCGGCGCGTCCGGTCTCCGCCGCGACGCCCATGCCCCGCAGTATCTCCCGACAGCGTTCCGGTTTCCACGTCGGGAACTCCAAGCGGTTGACCGTGGACACGAACCCCGGCGCGTCGCCTATGGCGCTGGTGTCCATGTCGTGCTGCACGTAGTCGGACGGCACAACGAGCGCGCCCGTGGGCAAATCCGTCATGCAACCCGCCACGCCCGCGTTTACGACCATATCGACGCCGAAGCGAAGGCAGAGTATCTCGCAGGCCATAGCGGCGTTGACTTTGCCGATACCGCCCGCGCAGGCGACAATATCCGGCGCGACATGGTAGAACGGGACGCCGGAAACGGTCTCGAAGGGTTCAATATCCTTTGCGCCGGGGAGCGCGTGGAACTCGACGGGCATGGCGAATTGCATTCCGATTTTCATAGAATTACCTCTCAAAGTTTGAATTTGCGTCGCGCTACCTTTCAACGGCGCGTTTGAATTTGCATTTGGGATAGGACGAACAGCCCCAGAAATCGCCGCGCCTTCCGCGCCGCAGGACGAGTTTTCCGCCGCAGAACGGGCAAACGTCCGATTCCAGCGCGTTGCGTATGTCCTCGATATGTTTCGCTTTCGTTTCCTCGCTAACCTCCGTCAACGGCGCAATCCGGTCGGCGACAGCCCGTATTTCTTCCGCGCCGTAGAGCGTCGGCAATACGGAAAGCGTATGTTCCAAATCTTCCTCCAAGCGCGAAGTTTGCGTAATGACGACGGAGCGCGTATTTTCCGGAACCCTGTCCAATCTGCACTTGTCGGAGAACACGACGTAAGAGTAAAAGCGGCGTTCGGGGATTCGCAAATAGCGCGACAGCGCCCGAATATGGTTTGCGTTCTGCCGCACGGGATTATAAAACGAATACTTTTTGCGGTTCGGGTGGATGTGAACCCAGTTCAGGGCGTCCATGGAGCCGGAAACCCGCCCGTTATAGTTTTTGCTCTCAAACACGAAAATTCCCTTTTCATGTATCATGAGCAGGTCAATTTCGGACGTTCCGCCGTCTTTCGGGACGTAAACGTTCCGGAACAGCGCGAGCTCTCCCGCAACGGCATTGCGCAGGATTCGCTCTATCAAATCCTCGCCGCGCCGCCCCTTGTCCTGCGCGTCGGACGGCGTTCGCGTCTTTCGTCTCTTGCGCGTCGGCGTTTCCTTACGCCCTTTGCCGCCGCCGGACGGCGTTTCCCTGTTCCGGTAACCGTCGTCCCAACTGCGCGGACGGCGTATTTTGATTTTGCGGAGCAGGAAAATAACCAGCGCAAACCCTAACAGGAACTTTAGATGATACGTCGGCGCATTCTGTGCCGCCTCTATAAACGGCCTCAAAAATTCCATTATGCCCTTCAATCTCTTTCAATATTGCGGGTGAATCGGCAATTCGGATAAGAGGAACAGCCCCAGAACTCGCCGTACCTGCCGCGACGTTTTATCAGCGTCCCGCCGCATAACGGACAGACGGAGGAGTTTTGAGCCCGTTCCTTAGCGGCGCGAGCCGTTTCTACGTGTTTCGCTTTCGTTTCCTTATCCCGAACGGCGAGCGGGCGGAGAATGTCCGCAATGCTTTGCACGACCGCCTCATTATAAATAGGCGGAAGCACGGACAAAACCGCGTTCAAATTCTCAGACAGCGCGTCGCGCTTCAAAATTACGGCGGAAGGCGTATTGGGCGGCGTTTTTTTCAGAGAGCAACGTTCGCTGAAAACGATATAGGAAAAGAACTCCGTGCGGGGTATCTTCAAATACTCCGAAAGCGCGGCAATATGCGCCGCGTTTTGCAGGATAGGATTATAAAAGCTGTGCTTTTCCCCGTTCGGCAGGCTTTGCGTCCACTGCTCCTGTTTTGCGGAGCCAAAAATCCGGCCGCTGTAATTCTTGCTTTCAAATACGAAAATACCCTTTTCGTGTGCCATCACAAGGTCTATTTCCGCCGTTCTTCCCTTGTAAGGCACATACAGATTGCGCAAAACCTGATGATT